>JASHVC010000491.1 GCA_030039655.1 Xanthobacteraceae bacterium
AAACGATGGGGATAATCAGCGACCATCCGAGCCGAATCCTCGTTGCACTCGCGGGCGAGCCGGACGGCAAAATCGAGATCGCCGAAATACACGCCAGGTGAAGCGATTGAATTGATGGCAGCTGCTATTCCGGTCTGATCCATCAACTCAAGCTGAGCGGAGACACTCCAGTCGGCCCACGGGTTTTCGCCGCTGCCATGAATGCCAACTTTCTCGAGTGCGCGTTTGTAATAGTCCGGGATCGGATGCTGGTGGGTGTCGATGAGTGGACCGTGAGTCACGTGTGCTTGTACCTTGATGTTGCGGCGCTATGGTTTCTAAGAAGTGCAGGAAATTAATGCTGACTTGTGTGCTCCCACGGCATCATCAGCCATTCAGCGAGCGCAACCGCAGCAAACAGCAGAATTCCGAGGGCGCTTAGCCACACAAGGGCGGCCCAGGCCAAAGGTCCGTCAAGTTGCGAGTTCGCGGCTAACACCAAATTGCCCAGTCCGGTCACCGAGCCGACAAACTCCCCAATCACGGCGCCGATCACCGCGAGCGTGATGGCCACTTTCGAACCGGCGAATATAAAAGGCAGAGCCGCTGGAAGCTGCACCTTGAAGAATATCTGACGCGGCGATGCGCACAGGGCGCGGGCAAGGTCGAGCAGTCCTGATGGCGTCGACTGCAAACCTGTCGCCGTATCTACCACGATCGGGAAGAACGCAACCAGAAACGCTAATGCCAACTTCGAACTCATGCCAAGTCCGAACCAGACCAAGATGATTGGCGCGACTGCGACCTTCGGGATCGATTGTGTTGCGATCAATATCGGATAAAGCACAAGATTGAACAGACGCGAATTTGCCACGCAAACCGCCAGCGGAATTCCGATCAACAGCGCCAATGCGAATCCCAAGACGGTCTCAACGAAGGTCGGCCAGGTCTGCTGCAGCAATAGATCGTGGCGCCTTATCGAAACGGACGCGATTTCCACGGGGCTAGGCAACACCAATGGAGTGATGCCGGAGAGCGACGTATAGAGCTGCCACAGCGCCAGGACGGCCGCGACGCCAAGCAAAGGATAGGTCGACCGCTTGAGGTTTTGCGGATTCATCGTGCAATGCCGAGTGCCCGACTGGCTCGATGTTCAAGCTCGGTGAACTCAGGCGCGTATCGCGTTTCCGGTTGCCTCGGATAGGACAAATCAATGTCGATAAAATCGGCGATCCTGGCCGGACGGGGGCTGAAGACTGCGACCTTGTCAGAGAGGTAAACTGACTCGCTGATGCTATGGGTAACCAGCACTACGGTTGCGCCGGTTTTGGCCCGAATATCCAGGAGCAGATCCTGCATCTCCATCCGCGTCAACTCATCGAGCGCGCCGAAAGGCTCATCCATTAAAAGTAATTTCGGCTGGTGGACGAGCGCGCGACACAAAGCGACACGTTGCTGCATGCCGCCGGAGAGTTGCGAAGGGTAGGAGTGTTCGAAGCCAGATAGACCAACGAGTGACAGCAACTCGGCCGCGCGTTGGCTCGCCTTACCGTCAGCGTCCCCCTGAATTTCGATCGGAAAAAGCACGTTCTTGAACACTGTTCGCCAGGGCATCAAGTTCGGCTGCTGAAAGACCACTCCAAAATCAGGCTGCGGCCGCTCGACCTCGGCCCCATTGACCTGAACAACGCCACTTGTCTTCGGAATCAACCCAGCGACAATCCTAAGAAAGGTTGTTTTGCCGCAGCCGCTGGGGCCGAGCAGACTAATGAGCTGCCCAGTGTGAAGATCGAAAGAGACAGTATCGATCGCGACAAGTGGCGCCTGAGCGTGCCGCTTGAACAATTTATGCACGTTTTCGAAGTGGCCAAATGTGTGCGGCTTGGAAACTGCTGAAAGATTTATCCCACCGATGGGTTCCGACTGCACAGGCCGCCGCTGGGCCGGCGAGTCGATCACGGCTTGATTGGCGGATCGGGTAAGAATCCTGCCGCGTAGGTGTCTGTCGGCGCCGGAGGAGTACCGGTGATGCCGATGTACTTCTTGACGAAGTCAACATTAGCTTTGATCTCAGCAGCATCGAACCAGCCGAGACCATGATCCCGCGTCTCGGGAGTGACCACAAGATCGCGGACAATACTCAGCTCCGCATTAATCACCTCGGGTTTAAGACTTTGTACAAACTGCAGTTCGTCCTGTGCCGCTTTGGCGGGATTGTCCAACGCAAATTTCCATCCCTTCATGGCCGCCCGCACGAACCCCCGAACCACTTCTGGATTTTGTGAAAGGTACTGTTCCGTAACGCCGATGCCGTTCGAGTAAAGTTGCAAGCCATCGTCGGCGGGAACGAAGGTCTGTAGCTTCTCGTGAACACCTTCAGCCGCCTGCTCAAGACCCGGCTTTCCCATGATAAAGGTCTCGATGGAGGGGATTTGCTTTGTGATGAGCGCGCTAGGCCGAGCTGGAGGGGAAATGTCCGTGACGTGAAGCGTAGTGGGGTCCAGACCCTTTCCGGTCATGAAGCCCTGCAAGATCTTGGGGGTGAAGCTGCCTGAACCGCTGCCAAGTGTAAGACCCTCAAGTTGCTTTGCCGTTGTTACGTTGGAACCGCTTTGCAAGCTGAAAACTGCAATCGGCTGTTTTTGATAAACGACAGCGACCATTTTGATTGGGGCACCGGTCGAGCGGGCGATGGCGACTTCCGGAACGCCCATGAAACCCAGATTCGCGGTCCCGGAGGCGACGTTTTGAATGACCTGTGCGCCGCCTCCCGACGGAATGATGCTGACGTCGAGGCCCTCAGCCTTGAAGAATCCCTCTGCGATCGCGGCATACCACGGTGCGTGCCGACCGAGCGGGATAAAGTCGAGCGAAAATACAACCTTCGTCAGCCCTGGCTGAGCAGCCTGGGCCAACGCCGGGCAGGGTCGCATGGCGGCAACGGATGCAACGGCTAATGCTGTGGCGATTGCGCCCGGTAAAAAACGCATTGCTCTCTCCCGCGACGAGGTGGACGCCCATTCCGCACTGATCGTGCCACCAACCGTTTTGTGCAGTCAATAGATTTTCGAAAATCAATTGATTATAGAATAATCCCAGGATATCCGATTATCTTTGCCTAGCGGTACTTGAACGGGAGGGCGAATGCCCGCATCGTCTGCCAAACGTGTTGTCGATCAGACTTTGAATGCCTCGGCGTTGAGCCGCATTCGGTCGGACATCATTGCCTGCCGCCTCATGCCCAATGAGCGACTGCGCTTTGACGCGCTTCGCGAACGCTACGGCATGGGTACCAGTCCGCTCCGCGAAGCCTTGATGCGCCTCGAAGCCGAAGGGCTAGTCGAACTCGAGCAGAACAAAGGCTTTCGAGTCTCGGAGGTGTCACGCGAAAACCTGATGGATCTGATGCAGACCAGAATCGAGATCGAAGCAATCGCGCTTCGCTGGTCGTTGGAAAAAGGCGGCGTCGAATGGGAAGCGAATCTGCTCGGGGCATTTCACCGACTGTCACGACAAGCCAAGATCGATCCAAGCGATCCGGAAACCATCAACGAAGCATGGAGTCGCGAGCACGCAGCATTTCACGCCGCACTCGTTTCCGCGAGCGGTTCGCCGACACTGATGTCGATCCGTGAGCGTTTGTTCGAGCGGGCCGAACGTTACGTCTCACTCTCGATCATGTCCAACGCTCCGTTGCGCGACGACGTCAGTGAGCATAAGCAGCTGATGCGGGCTGCGCTTAATCGCGACGTGGACAAGACGCTCGAGCTTAACCATCTGCATATCAGCCGCACCTTGGACAAGGTCGCTTCATCCTTTGTAGCCAGCCGAGGCGCCGACAACAGCGGAGTCGCTCTCAAAAGAAAGCCCTTCAAATGAACGCGCAGATGCAGGCGGGTCCGGTGACGCTTCCGGCCGCGCAACTTGCGGCGTTCATAGCAAAATTGTTTGCGGCAACCGGGCTTTCGTCTTCGGCAGCAGAGAATGTTGCCGGCGGCCTCGTCGACGCCGACCTTGAGGGACTTACCTCTCACGGCGTGATGCTCGTCGATATGTATATTGAGAGGCTGCAAAACGGCTCGGTATCAAAGGAAACGACGGCCGCAGTCATCTCTGAACGCCAGGGAGCTGTAGTGCTCGACGCCGCAAACGCCCTCGGTCAGTTGACCGGCGATCAAGCGATGTATCTTG
Organism: Xanthobacteraceae bacterium; assembly: GCA_030039655.1. Next base: position 4,171 of record JASHVC010000491.1, read on the forward strand.
CGATCGATAAGGCGAGACAATTTGCGGCAGGAGTTGTCGCCGTCCGTCATGGATTTCATTTTGGTACTGCTAGCCGCTACGCTCGGCAAGCGGCGAATGCCGGCTGTATCGGCATCGTGATGTGCAACACGCGCCCGTTGATGCCTGCACCTGGCGGTGCTGAGCGTGTTGTTGGTAACAATCCGCTCGCAATTGCTGTGCCCACTGACGGCGAAATTCCAATTGTGCTCGATATGGCAACGAGCCAAGCAGCGATGGGCAAGATCCGAATGGCCGAAAAGGCCGAGGAGCCTATCCCATCGACGTGGGCTGTCACGGCGCAGGGTCTCCCGACCACTAATCCAACGGAGGCCATTGCTGGGATGCTCCTGCCCTCTGGCGGCCCCAAGGGCTTTGGCCTTTCGTTTCTGATCGACCTTTTGTGTGGGCTGCTGTCACAAGGCGCTAGCGGCGCCCAAGTTCGGCCGCTGTACGGAGATTTCAGTGTGCCGTACGATTGCTCACATCTGTTCATCGCCATCGACGTGGCACATTTTTGTGACGTCGACTGGTTTCGCGGCCAGACCGCGAGCGCCGCCAAGCGAATTCGCGGCGGCAAACGAGCCCCCGATATAACTCAGTTGTTCACGCCGGGAGAACCGGAATGGCAGCGGCGAGATCGCTCGCGCGGTCAGGTCATCCTAGAACCCACGGTGGTTGCAATGTTGCAACGCTACGCCGAGCGCCTCGGCGTTCAGCCTACGCCTTTCGACGTCGACACTGCATAGGAAAGAGTACATCATGGCCAAGGTCCAGATTTCGAGCCCGAAGCTGCGGCAGCCGAATGGCGTTTTCTCCCATGCAACCGCTATCGAGGCTACGGGCCGGTTAGTTTTTATATCTGGGATGACCGCCCGTCGTCCGGATGGCACCATTGCCGGCATCGGCGACATCACGGAGCAGACTCGACAAGTTTGCGAAAACATCAAAGCAGCGGTGGAGGCCGCCGGTGGCGCGCTGGATGACGTTTGCCGCGTCGATGTTTACGTACGCAACATGGAACACTTCGAAGCTATCCACAAAGTGCGGGCGCAATACTTCAAGCCGCCGTTGCCGGCCTCGACCATGGTCGAAGTGAATAAGATGACGTCAGCCGACTATTTAATCGAGATCAATGCCATTGCCGTGCTTCCGAAGTAACGGGTCGCTCATATGCCAGACAAATTTGGAATTCAGGAAGCAGCCAAGCGCGGTGTCAAGTTGGGCGAAGTGGGTCAGCGCATCGTCCTCGAGAATGAGCACGTCAGGGTCTGGGAAATCAATCTCGATCCGGGTGAGACGATTGATTTTCATATTCACTATCACCCGTATCTTGTGATCTCTTTAGGCGGCGGCGAGAATGAAATCGAGACGATTTTCGACGATCGCATAAAAACGGTCGAGGAGCTCGGCTCGACGGTTTTTATCAATGAGATGCGCGCCGTTCATCGTCTGACCAATCGCGCGAAGATTCCCTATCTTTCCCGACTCATAGAATTGAAAAATGTCCGATGGACCACCGAAGTAAAAAGCTGAATCAGGAGTGAAGTCATGCTGCCGAAAGAAGCACCGAAGCTAGAAGAGCTCTTGATCCAGTCTGCATCGCTGCCCTGGCGCGAGAAGTCGCTTAAGGGCATTTCCGAAAAAATGTTGTGGCGCGACGATGAAACAGGCGCGTCGATTGCGCTTATAAAATTTGCGCAAGGAGCCGGAATTCCGCAGCCCCATTTCCACGCATCTAACCAGTTCATGTTTTGCCTAGAGGGGAAATATGAATACACGTCAACCGGGGTAACGCTGACTGCTGGCAGCTTTTACTGCAATCCCAAAGGTAACGTTCATGGCCCGGCCATCGCTCACGCCGAAACTGTTGTGATCGAGATCTACGATGGCCCGCACTATCCAGAAAAACCGTCCTGGTATACCGACGAGAGAGATGCCCACTGATTAGGGCGCGTACTCATTAAATTCGATTTGCCAAGCACTGCTCGCTGAATGTCCGCTTCCAAAAGCGACCGTTTTGCTGCGGCGTAAGAGAATGACGGAACGTGCCAAATGTATGACCCGGCCGTGCGGGACAAGATGGTCTTCCGAGATCGACGAACGTGAGTGCTGCAACAATGTATTAGACCTCTGGGTGGAGCATTACGCTCCGGGCCAACATGGGTATCCGCGCGCATCCAGGCTGACTAGCGACGAGACCTCATCGGGCCATCATGGCACCCAGTCTCTTGGTTGCGCCGGGCAGACCGTTCGTCCATCTCTTCATTCCATCTCGCAGACCTCGGCAGGATAGTTGTTCAACTCACCTCTTTGGTTGTCGGTCTCAACACCTTATCGGCGTCAGCCCGCGTGGGGCATCGTCTTCGGCTGATAATCGTGACCGCGCACGAGCACCGCCCAGGCGATACGAGCAAGCTTGTTAGCGAGCGCGATCGCCAGCATGTTGCGGTGAAGCCGCTTCGATGCCCGCTCGATCCACGGCCATAGACCCCTCATTGCCGCGATCGGCCTGCGCGCCAGGACGACGTGGGCCGCCTGCA
>JASHVC010000492.1 GCA_030039655.1 Xanthobacteraceae bacterium
TGCCATTGAGGGAGGGGCGATTCGGGAAGGAAACGGCCATGGCCCTGTACCCCGATACCGCCGAGCAGGTCCGGACGGTCGCCTACGCCAAAAACAGATGCCCGCAGTGCAACGACTGGCTACTGGCGCCTGACTGGTCCGAATATCTCAGCAAGCGTTGCGTACGTCACACGTGGTCTTGCGAGGCCTGCGGCTACGCATTCGAGACGTCGGTGTTCTTCGCTGAGGCCGAAGCGGCTTAACGTCCACATTCCCACCGTCATTACCGCTGCGGCGGGTAGCGGTGTGTACGGCCGGTGAAATCACGCACTGTGGAACCGCCGGCCGAGAGATAGTTCGGCCCGATCGGAGATTTTCCATAGCCGCCCGGGATATCGAGCACGTAAGTCGGCTGGCACAGCCCCGAAGCGCGGCCGTGCAGTTTCCGCATCAGCTCCTGACCCTCCGCGATTGTGGTGCGCAAATGCGCGGTGCCGGGAGCCAGATCAGCGTGGTGCAGGTAGTAGGGTTTGATCCGGCACTCGACCAGCGCCCGCATCAACGCGCCAAGCGTCTCCACATCATCGTTCACGCCGCGCAACAACACCGTCTGCGAAAGCATCGGGATGCCCGCATCGATCAATCGCGCGCAGGCCGCTTTCGTTTTTTTGCTTAGCTCGCGCGGGTGATTGGCGTGCAACACGACGAAGCTTGCCTTGTTGTTCACGCGTAGCGCCCGCACAAGCGCGGCAGATACGCGCTCCGGCGCCGCGACCGGGATGCGCGTGTGGATGCGCAAGACTTTGACGTGGGTGATGGCGGCAAGCTCCCTCATCACCTCTTTCAACCGCCGGGGTGAAAGCACAAGCGGATCGCCCCCGGTCAGAATGACCTCCCAGATTTGCGGCGTGACGCGGATGTAATCGAGTGCCGCCGCGAGAGCTTTCGGCGATAGCGCTCCCCTGCCCGGCCCGACCATCTCGCGCCGGAAACAGAAACGGCAATACACCGCGCAGGCGTTCACGAGCTTGAGCAGCACCCGATCGGGATAACGGTGGACGATCCCTTCGACCGGGCTGAACGCATGGTCGCCAATCGGATCGTCGCTTTCTTCCGGCTCCAACTGCAGCTCTCGCGCATCAGGGACGAATTGCCGCGCAATCGGATCATCCGGGTCGCTCGGGTCGATCAAATTCGCGACAGCCGGCGTGATGGCGACCACGTAGCGTGCCGCCACCTCTTGCAGCGCGGCCAGTTGGCCGGGAGCGATGAACCCCGCGTCAGCTAGTTCGGACGGGTGGCGCAGGGTCTTTTTGCGGGCAATCATGGTGACCTCGCCTCGATGAATCATGGCCCTTATGCTTGAAGCGGTACTTGGCAAGCAAGCCACTCATTGTTACGCAGAGGCTTGATTTTGCGCCCTTTTGAGCGCGTGCAGCCGAGCAGCAGGGACTCTCATATGAAAAATTACATGGACGGCGGGGAAGCGATCCTGGAAGCATTTCGTAAGCTCAAGATCGACTACATCATGTCGTCGCCCGGATCGGAATGGTCGCCCGTTTGGGAAGCCCTGGTGCGGCAAAAGCTCGATAACCGCGCCGGCCCCGCCTATATCGACTCCTGGCACGAGACCCTCGCCGTCAACATGGCGACCGGCTACACGCTGATCACCGGCAGGCCGCAAGCGGTGCTGGTCCACGCCGGCGTGGGGCTTCTTCAGGGCAGCATGGGCGTGCACGGTGCCATGCAATCCGAAGTGCCGATGATCGTCATGTCGGGTGAATCGCAGACCGTCGGCGAGGATCCCAACGTCGACATTGAGCAGCAATGGTACGGCGGGCTGAGCATCGCCGGCATCGAGCGCTACGTAGAGAACATCACCAAGCAGGCGCGCCCGGTGACGAGCCCCTTTACGCTCTACGAGCAGGTGATCCGTGCCGGCGAGATGGCGCAACGCACGCCGAAGGGGCCGATCTACCTCAACGTCGCGCTTGAGCACATGCTGCACCAGTGGACGCCGCCGGAGGATGGCCGCGACGTTCCGTTCGCGCCACGCGTTCAGGCGCATCCGAGCGAAGTGGAAAAGGTCGCGGAGCTGCTGTTGGCGGCCAAGAATCCTATTGTGGTCGCCGAACAATCGGGCCGCGATCCCGCGGCCTTCAAGGCGCTGATCGAGCTTGCCGATCAGCTGGCGCTGCCGGTGACCTGGAGCCGCGGCGCCAACTTCGCCAATTTTCCGACCGACCATCCGCTCTATTTAGGAGTCGCTAACTATAAATATCTCGCCGACGCAGATCTGGTTATGCTCGTCGGCGGCCGTGTGCCCTGGTATCCGGCGCACGTCCGCCCCACCAAGGGCAAGATCGTCGCCATCAACGAAAATCAGTTCAAAGGTCACATGTTCTATCAGAACCTGCACGCCGACCTTTATCTGGAGGGCGACATCGCGGCCTCGCTGCAAGCGCTCACTGATGCGGCACGCGCCGCCAAACTGGACGCCGATACAATCAACAAACGGCGGGCGAAGTGGAAGGGTGAACACGACGCTTTCGTCGCCGGCCTGAAGGCCGAGCGGGCGAAAGCGAAGAGCGGCAACGGCAAAGCCATCGACCCGCTGCTTCTGATCGACACGCTCGGCGAAACATTGCCGAGCGATACGATCTTAGTCGATGAAACCATCATGCACGGACCGATGCTGCGCCAGCACCTGCCCTTCACCACGCCGCACAGTTTCTTCCGCGGGTTCGGTGGCCTCGGCCAGGGCCTCGGCATTGCGCTTGGCATGAAGCTCGCCGCACGCGAGCGGCCGGTGACGTTGCTCATCGGCGACGGCGGCTTCCTCTATAATCCGGTGATCCAAGCGCTCGGCGCTTCCAAAAACCATAACCTGCCGATCCTCATCGTCGTGTTCAACAACAAGGCTTACATGGCGATGCAGAAAGGCCACGTGCATCATTATCCGGACGGTGCCGCCGAAGGCGCCAACATGTATCTTGGTTCGCGCCTAAACGGTCCCGACTATTCAGAACTCGGCTCCCATTTCGGCCTGCACGGCGAACGCGTCGAAGATCCGGCCAAGCTCAAAGGCGCGCTGCAGGCGGCAGTGAAAAAGGTTCAGGAAGGAAGCACCACCATCCTCAACGTGATGGTGAGCCGTTGACCTTCGAACAATGGGAAAGAATCTTTAGCGGTTGAACAATAGTTCCTTGCAGCATTAGGGGTGATTCACTAGCGCGGAAGCGCTCCTGATCGTTGCTCCGGAGGCAATGCTGCAAATTGCTCTTGCGATATTGGGATCTTGTCGGCAGCTGCGAGTACGTAGCCCTTTTGCGCCATGCAGCCGAGGAACGCAGCGTCTGACGTTTTTTCCTGACCACCGAGGCATTTTGTGCGCTGAATCTGAAATTGTTGTGTAAGCCCGGCGTCGCTAGCCACTTGGCGACCGTCAGTTCGCATCCAAGTCAGCGATGACACCGTCGACGGATTTGTCGCACACCCGCCCAGTAGGACAGCAAAAGCCGTATATCCAAAACGCATAAACACCCCCTAGCTCCCACCGGCATAGTTCAACAACCGAAAGGAGAGAGCAAGGTAACTCACTAGCTATTGGGGATATCTTTGCCCGATTCCTGAATTGCACTTAGGGTCGGATATCGCCATCAAAGACAAATCGCACAGTTGCGCGCACAACCCGGTGCGGGTTCTTGGCGATATCCATGCGTGAGGAAACCCGATGCTCATCGCTCGAGGAGAGCCGCTGAGTTACTCAATCGGCGCCCACAGCACCTGGTCGATGCGCGAGGCGCCGGTCGCCAGCATGACCAAGCGATCCAATCCCAGAGCGATACCGCAGGCGGCCGGCATCTGTGACAGCGCGGCCAAAAAATCCTCATCGAGCGGATAGCGCTCGCCGTAGCGGCGCTGCTTCTCCGCCATTTCCGCTTCGAGCCGCCGACGCTGTTCGGCGGCATCGGTGAGTTCGCCGAAGCCGTTGGCGATCTCGACGCCGCAAACATAAAGCTCGAAACGTTCGGCGACGCGTGGGTCGCTGGCAGACCGCGCCAAGGCCGCCTGCCCTGCCGGATATTCGTCCAAAATGGTCGCACGCCCGATGCCGAGCTGCGGCTCGACTCGTTCCACCAACACGCGGCTAAAAATATCGCCCCAAGTATCGTCATCGGCGATGCGGATGCCGGCCGCCAAGGCGGCGCGCGCCAATCGATCCCGATCAGACTCCCCTCCCTCGAGTGTCGCCAGTAGATCGATGCCGGCCCAGCGCGCAAAGGCATTGGCCACGCTGAGCCGTTCGGGCTTAGCGAACGGATCCGCCGTGCGGCCGCGAAAGGAAAACTGCCGCGTACGCGCCGCCTGCGCGGCCTGCGCCAGAATAGCTGCGCAGTCGTCCATCAGCGCCTGATAGGGTTCACCGGCCCGATACCATTCGACCAAGGTGAATTCCGGCGCGTGCAGCGCCCCGCGCTCG
>JASHVC010000493.1 GCA_030039655.1 Xanthobacteraceae bacterium
ACGAGGTCGGCGAGCTTGCCCTTCTCCACCGAGCCGATCAGCTTCGAGACGCCGTGCGCGATCGAGGGATTGATGGTGTATTTGGCGACGTAGCGCTTGACCCGCACATTGTCGTTGTCGCCCTTCTCTTGCGTGAGCCTGCCGCGCTGCTTCTTCATCTTGTCGGCCGTCTGCCAGGTGCGGATGATGACCTCGCCGATGCGGCCCATGGCTTGGCTGTCCGACGACATCATCGAGAGCGCGCCGATGTCGTGCAGAATGTCCTCGGCGGCGATCGTCTCCTTGCGGATGCGGCTTTCGGCGAAAGCCAGATCCTCCGCGATATGCGGATCGAGGTGGTGGCACACCATCAGCATGTCGAGGTGCTCGTCGATGGTGTTGCGCGTATAAGGCCGCGTCGGATTGGTCGAGGACGGCAGCACGTTCTTCAGGCCCGCGACTTTGATGATGTCGGGCGCGTGCCCGCCGCCGGCGCCTTCGGTGTGGAAGGCGTGGATGGTGCGGCCCTTGAACGCCTTGATGGTATCCTCGACGAAGCCCGACTCGTTGAGCGTGTCGGTGTGAATCATTACCTGGATGTCGTAATCGTCGGCGACCGACAGGCAGCAGTCGATGGCCGCGGGTGTCGTGCCCCAATCCTCGTGCAGCTTGAGCGCGCAGGCGCCGGCCTTGACCATTTCCTCCAACGCCGCCGGCCGCGATGCGTTGCCTTTGCCGGCGAAGCCGAGATTGACCGGGAAATCATCGGCCGCCTGGATCATGCGGGCGATGTGAAATGGGCCGGGCGTGCAGGTGGTGGCGAAGGTCCCGTGCGCCGGGCCGGTGCCGCCGCCCAGCATGGAGGTGACGCCCGACATCAGCGCTTCGTCGACCTGCTGCGGACAGATGAAGTGAATGTGCGTGTCGAAGCCGCCGGCGGTGAGGATTTTACCTTCGCCGGCGATGACCTCGGTGCCGGGTCCGATGACGATGGCGACGTTGGGCTGAATGTCGGGATTGCCGGCTTTGCCGATGGCGAAAATTTTTCCGTCCTTGAGGCCGACATCGGCTTTGACGATGCCCCAATGATCGAGAATGAGCGCGTTGGTGATGACGGTATCGACCGCACCTTGCCGATTGGTGATCTGCGATTGCCCCATGCCGTCGCGGATGACCTTGCCGCCGCCGAACTTCACCTCTTCGCCGTAAACCGTGAAGTCTTTCTCGACCTCGATGATCAGGTCGGTGTCGGCGAGCCGTACCCGGTCACCTTTGGTCGGGCCGAACATGTCGGCGTAGACGGCGCGGCTTATTTTCGACGGCATTAACGTGCTCCGCGTTTATTTGTTAATTCCCCAGAATTATCCCCACGCGCACCGCACTCATTTGCACTTACGCTTTAGCTTGCGACTCACACGCGGCGAGATATCATCGTTTTCAGATCAATTGCGTTCGGTACTGCCGGATGCAGGAGATCGCCGAGATCAGGTTGACCCACGTGCGACGCGGCTACCAGCGTTGCGCCGGCGGTGGATTTGATCCTGGTTTCCCGGCGGACGTAGCAACGCTGAGAACGTGACGGGCGGAGCTGATCAACTCCGCCCGTCATGATTTTTGCAGCCTTCCCATGATTTCCTGGCGGAAACCGTAGACGGTGCGCTTGCCGGCGAGCGCTACCAGTTTCACCTCGCGGGTCTGTCCCGGCTCGAAACGCACCGCCGTGCCGGCCGCGATATCGAGCCGCATGCCGCGCGCTTTCTTGCGATCGAATTTCAGCGCCGGATTGGTTTCGTAAAAATGATAGTGGGAGCCGACCTGTATCGGCCGGTCGCCGCTGTTGGCGACCGCGAGCGTGACTTCCTTGCGGCCTTGGTTCAACTCGATATCGCCGCTTTGAATAAAGTATTCGCCGGGGACCATGAATGCCTCCTTAGCGGCTACCGTATCGGCTCGTGCACGGTGACAAGTTTGGTGCCGTCTGGAAACGTCGCCTCGACCTGAATCTCAGGGATCATCTCGGCGATGCCGTCCATGACCTGCGCGCGCTTGAGCACGTGGGCGCCTTGCTCCATCAGTTCGGCGACCGTGCGACCGTCGCGCGCGCCTTCGAGAATAAAGTCGGAGATCAGCGCCACCGCTTCCGGATGGTTGAGCTTGACGCCGCGTTCCAAGCGGCGGCGCGCCACTATGGCCGCCATGGCGATCAGCAGTTTGTCTTTTTCGCGCAGCGTGAGCTGCATGCTCTGCCTCAGTTGAGCCAAAGGCGCGGAAGCATTCCACCGCCCCATGTGGTGAGCACCGCGATGAGATCGTGGCGCAATGCCGCGCCGTCGGGTGCAACTAGGCGCGCGAGCGCGAGACCATTCCAGGCCGAGACTCCGACATCGCCCAGAAAACTTTGCTGCATGGCACGGATCGCCGCCGCAGAATCTTCATCGGCAGGAAGGTTGAGTACGCTGGCGACCGCCGCGCCTTCCGCCGCGACCGCTGTCTTGCGGAGGTGCTGCGCGATCTCGCTGTCGAGTCTCGTCGTCTCGGCAAAGACCAACTCGCCGCCGACACGCACGCGCCAGCGGTCGGATACATGTCCGCAGGCCACGGCTTCGCCCATGGCCACGCGACCAAATACGATGGCTTCGGCGAGCAACACGCTGGCGTCGCCTGCGAGATCGAGATCGATAGTGCGCTGCAGCCGCGCCTGATCGAACAGTATCGTCTCCTGCGGCAGCCATGCGAGCGCCGCGCGGGAACCCGCCGAAAGCCTCACACTGACCTTCGTATCCGGCCCGAGCGAGCGATAAACTTTCTCGGCCGCGGCGCTGGTTAGGCAAAGCCGTGCGCCGGCGCTAACGTCGACTTCGATGCCGAAGCGGTCGCCACCCGTCATGCCGCCCGCGGTGTTGACCATGACGGCCTCAAGCTGCGCTGCATCCGCAGCGTTGGGGAAACGCACGCGCAGCGAGCCTACTTCGTGCACCCGCGCCCGCCGGCTTTTGCCGTCGTGCGCCGTGACCGAAAGCGCGATACGCCCCATGGCGCGATTGGCCGCGAACGTGGCGTCGCGCGCCTGCGCATCGACGATCATCGTGTCAGTCATCAAATCGCCATCGCGCGCCGCAGCGCGCCTTCGTCGAGGTCGTCGCGGTTGCATGAATACACAACGGCGCCGCGATCCATGACGGCGAAATGGTCGCCGAGTTCGCGGGCAAAGTCGAGATATTGCTCGACCAGCACGATGGCGATTTTGCCGAGCCCGCGCAGGTACGAAATGGCGCGGCCGATATCCTTGATGATCGAGGGCTGGATGCCCTCGGTCGGTTCATCGAGGAGAAGGAGCCGGGGCCGCATCACCAGCGCGCGGCCGATAGCGAGCTGCTGCTGCTGGCCGCCCGAGAGGTCGCCGCCACGGCGGCGCAGCATGTCCTTGAGCACGGGAAACAGCGAGAACACGTCGTCGGGGACGCTGCGTTCGTCACTCGGCAGTGGCGCGAAGCCGGTCTTCAAATTCTCTTCGACCGTGAGCAGCGGAAAGATTTCGCGCCCTTGCGGCACATAGGAAATCCCGCGCCGCGCGCGTTCTGGAGGCCGCAGCGCCGTGATGTCCTTGCCTTCCCAGGTGATGGTGCCTTTGCTCACCGGGTGCTGGCCGGCGAGCGCGTCGAGCAGACTCGTCTTGCCAACGCCGTTGCGGCCAAGCACGCAAGTCACCTTGCCGGGCTCCGCCTGCAGCGACACGGCGCGCAACGCTTGTGCGGCGCCGTAGTGCAGATCGATGGCGTTAACGTCGAGCATCTTGTTTACGCGAATGGTGAGTAGTAAATAGCGATTGGAGCTGAAATCCCTATTCGCTATTCGCCATCTCGCCACTTGCCCCTTTCATCTTCCCAAATAAACCTCGACCACGCGTTCGTTGGTCGACACCTGATCGATCGTGCCTTCGGCAAGCACCGAGCCTTCATGCAGGCACGTCACCCGCACGCCGAGGTCGCGCACGAAGG
>JASHVC010000494.1 GCA_030039655.1 Xanthobacteraceae bacterium
CGCGTGACCGGCGTCGAGTTCGCCATCAAGCAGCGCGTGCAGCAAGACTTCGCATTCTGCACAGTTCATGACGCCGCTCCTTCAGCGACGTTCCATGCCGAACGCAGCATCGCTCGCGCCCGCGCCAGTCGCGACATCACTGTGCCGACCGGAACGCCGGCAACCTGAGCAATTTCCTGGTACGACAACTCGTTGACCTCACGCAGTACAATAATCTCGCGGAACTGCTGCGGGAGCGCGGCGATGAGCTGGCGGATCGTGTCGTCGTCGTGTTGCCGCAGCAACATTGTTTCTGGGGACGCCTGCGCTTCCTGCCACAACGGTACGTCTTCGGTCTCATTCTTAGCGCAGTCCGTTGAAACTTCCTGCTTACCACGGCGCGCGAACTCGGCGTTGCAGACGTTGCGCAGGATGGTCAACAGCCACGGCTTCATGGCTGGGCCGCGATAAGTATCGAAATGACGTAACGCCCGCAGATAGCATTCCTGCGCGGCGTCCTCGGCATCGGCGGCATTACGCATCAGATAACGGGCCAGCGTGAAAACATCATCGAGATAGGGCAGCGCGGCGTCGCGAAAACGCCGCGCATTGTCATGCTCGCCATCGGCATAACCTGCCATCGTATCCCGCTCGTCGATCGAGCATCACTGCGTCGCGTTGCTGCCCGTCGCTGCTTGTACCACGATCGTGCCGGTCATATGCGGATGGATGTAGCAGAAGTACTGATACCTCCCCGGCGCGGTGAAGGTAAACGAGAAGCTGTCGTCGGTGTCCAATGCCTTTGACCTCGTGAAGGCATTGTTTGCCGACGCGATGCCATGTGGGATGTCGTCCTTGTTGGTCCAAGTCACCGTGGTCCCGGCTTTTACCGTCAATGTTGGCGGATTGAACGTGAAATTGTCGATGGAGATGCCGTTTGCCGCAGCCGCGCTTTGCGCGCGGGCAGGCAACACGAATGGCGCCACGACCGGGGCGCACACCGCGCCAAGGGCGGCGGCGAGGAGTGCTCCCTGCACTGTTTTCGAAATGGACACAGCGGACCCCATCAGCCTTCCAGCGCCGAGTCGATGATGGCGAGCGGCAGGTTGTTCTGCTTGAACGTGACGTTGGCGATGCCGAGCATGCTCCGCAGCTTCTCGGCCGGGACCTTCATCGGACCTGGCGACGGCGCCGAGCCCGGCGCCGGCTGCGGAAAAGCGGTCGAACGCGCAGTGTGGAAGGTCACGTTGCCTTCGACCTTCTGCATGACCTGGTGGATATGGCCGTTCAGCACAGTCACCGAGCCGAAGCGCTTGACGTACGAAAGCGCCTGGGCTCCGTCATCGGTGCCCCAGCCCCAATTCGGATAAACGGTCCAAAGCGGAATGTGTGCAAACAGTACGACGGGTGTCGAAGCCGAGCGGCCCTTCAGGTCGGCTTCGAGCCATTCGAGTTGTTCAGTGCCAAGATTGCCGAGCCCGCCTGCCTTGAGATCGTGGACGTTGACGAGTCCGATAAAGTGCACGCCGTTAGCGTCGAAGCTGTACCAGCCCGCGCCCTTGGTGCCCTTGCCGTAGCGCTCGAGGTAAAGCTTCTGCTCCTGATCGACGAAATCATGCTCGCCCGGCACAAAATGAACGTCGAGCTTGGTCTGCCCGATGACTTTGTCTGCGTCGTCGAATTGTGCCGCGGTCGACAGGTGGCTGATATCGCCCGTGTGGATCATGAAGGCGGGCTTCGTCGGCAGCGCATTAACCTTGGCAATGCACTCCTCAAGCGTGCCGACCGCGTTAGGGTACGGCGTCTTGAAATCGAAGCCGATGTGGCTGTCGCTGATCTGCAAGAACGTCAAGGCATGTGCTTCTTGCGCAGCGGCCTTGTCGATCAAGCCTAGCGCGTGCGGTACACCGCCGGAAACGGTCCACAGGACACCGGTTCCCACCCAGGTCATGCATTCAAGGACTTTGCGGCGGCTGAGGCCGTCATCGCGGTCGAATTTGGTCATTGCCTATCTCCGTTGAAGCCAATGCGGCCTCTGCGGACGAGATCAGGCAACCGCCGCGTTTATTCCTGGGCGGAAAATAATTTCCTGGGCGAGGCATCGCGGCCACTGCTATATCCTGCGAAAAGGCGACGAGCCCCGCCGGGCGCGATGGCAACGCGAAGGAAATGCTGAAATTATCATCGCCCCCGTCGGTAGAAACGCGAACGTCGTGGGTCGTCGCCACGGCCGCGCTCCTCGTGATGGCGGTCTCCTTCGGCGCGCCCTGGATCACCGTCGTCGCGCTCAAAAACATCGCCGCCGAGGTTAACGGCGAACGCGCCATTCCAGCCTTTGCGGGCGCGCTGGTTTGGCTTGGGTCCGGCTTTGGCGGCATTCTGATGGGCCGGGTCGCCGAGCGGATCGGGGTGCGCTGGACCGTTATCAGCGGCGCCACGATGATCGCGGTTGGGCTGTATCTATCAACGTACGGACCATCGTTGCCGCTCTACATTGGTCACGGGCTCTTTATCGGCTTGCTTGGCCTCGGCGGCATCAATGCGCCGTTCTACGTTTATGTGAGCCGCTGGTTTGACCGGCGGCGCGGATCGGCGCTGGCTTTGATTTCCAGCGGCAGCTTCCT
>JASHVC010000495.1 GCA_030039655.1 Xanthobacteraceae bacterium
CCTGATCTCAGGATGCTATGAGTGGCGGCATTCCCCAACAACGAGGATCGATCGTGGCCGACACCCTGAAAGATGTCATCGCAGAACTGGCGCTCGCCAACCGTATTCTCGCCAATGAAGGCGTGCTCGACGCTTTCGGCCATGTCAGCGCGCGTCATCCGGCCGATCCCAAACGCTATCTGTTGCCGCGCTCGCGCTCGCCGCTGCTGATTGAGCCGGACGACATCCTGGAATACACGCTCGATTCAGTTCCGGTGAAGCCGCCGAAAGTGCATCTCTACGCCGAACGCGTCATTCACGGCTGCATCTATCAGGCGCGCGCCGATGTCATGGCGGTGTGTCATCACCATGCGCCGGCGATCATGCCGTTTGCCATCGCCGGTGTACCGATCGTGCCGGTCTTTCATCTCGGCGCGGCCATGGGCGAGGAAGCGCCGTTCTGGGATCAGCACGACGAATTCGGTGACACCAATCTTTTGGTCGTGAAGCCGGAGGAGGGCCGCTCGCTTGCACGCGCATTGGGCACTCACTCGGTGGTGATGATGAATCGCCACGGCGCGACCGTCGTTGGCGGTGGACTGAAGGAGCTGGTGTCGCGCTCCATCTTCATGTGTCAGAACGCTGAATATCAACTGCGCGCGCAATCGCTGGCTTCCTCGGCGCCCTTGCATCGCGGCGAGATCAAGCTCGCGGGCGTGCTCAGCACGATGCCTACGGTGGTGACGCGGACCTGGGAATACTGGAGCGCACGGGTTGCGGCGCGCAGTGGCGCGTCTGGCCCGCGGCGCGGCGGCAAGTCACGCGCTGCTGCGCGCCCGCGCCGCAAGGGCGGCAAAAAGCGATAACGCACGCTTTGGCGGCGCGGCCGGTCTTTATTTAGCCTTGCACGCGCCCTTGTGGGCGACCTTTATGCCGTGCTCTTTGGCAAAGCACGGATTGGTCCACTCGGTGTGTTTGTAGCCGTCCTTCTCGATGACGCAGTACTGCGCCAGGAATTGCGGACAGATCGCGGCGGCCGCACGATTGCCGGCCGGAGCAAGGGTCATGACGGTGGCGAGTCCGGCAAGCAACGTCAGCGATGAAATTGTTCTTGGAATTGGCATGTGTGTCCCCCTTTGCCGATGAACCAGAAGCTTAGTGGCGGTCGCGCGCCGCCGCGCTGATCGCCTTCAAGATTTCGGCTCGGCCCTGCGGCAACGAAATGCGCACGGCTTGTTGTTTGCCGATCTGTCCCATTTCGCGCTGGCGTTTGACCGTGGCCATGGTCATCAGCGGCTCAACGCCGAGTTCGCGGAGCGTATCGGCGACTTCTTCCATTTCGGCGGCGCGGCGCTCACCGTGGGCGGCCATGCGTTCGAGGTTGTAGGGAACGACTTTCGTCCAATCGAGCCCCGGATAATTGTTTTTCATGGACGTTGCGACTTCGTCGATCACGCCGGCGCGCGACGCGGCGAGAAAGCATTCCAGCGTCAGCGCCTCGATGCCTTTGATCATCACGCCGCGCACCATCTTGATGGCGGCGGCTGCGCCAATCTCGCCGCCAGCGACGCTCACACGCATGGTCAGCTCAGCAAGCTGAGAAGCGATGGCTTCCGCGTGCGTCCCGGCAAGCAGCATTGGCGTCTGGTGGCGCGCCGGGTAAATGGGCGCGAGCACGGCGACGTCGATGTAACGCGCGGCGCCACCGAGGAGGTTCGCGGTCTTCTGCTTGCGGCCTGGCGATACGGAGTTGATGTCGAGAAAGTATGGCTGACCGGCAAGATGCGGCTTGATCGATTGCGCCGCGTCCACGCTTGACGCCGCCGTAACGGCCGAGATTATGATGTCTGCCCCACGCATCGCTTCGGCGGCCGAGGCGGCGCAACGTACGCCGGCCGTTTCGGCGGCCTTCCGCAGCTTTTCGCCCTCGCGTCGCGGAAACAAAATGTCCCAGGCCGACATCGTCTCTACGCCCGCCTCGCGCAATCCAGCAGCGATGGCCTGACCGGCTTCGCCGAAGCCGATGAAGCAGATTGCGGGCTTGCGGTTGTGCATGGCGATGATTCCCTTGAGAGTCGCTGCGGCGAGCGGATGATGGCAGGTCCGGCGCGCGGTTTGCAACGGTGCGGGTGGCCGATAGGATGCGCGCAACGGGCGATAAAGCACTGAGGGAGGAGCATCGGTCATGACGCGCGTCGTCGATCAGGCCACAAGCCGCCGGCGGTTCATCAAATATCTCGCCGCAAGTCCGCTGTTTGCGGGCACAGCCCTTTCAGCGCTGGCCGAGGAAACGCAGTTTCCCGAGCTGCAGCCCGATCCCTATGTGTGGGCGCCGCGCGACTACAATCACCTGATTTCAGACCCCAAGGAGGCGCTCGACGTCTTCGATTTCGAACCGGTGATGCACAAGAACGTGCCGCCGGCCCATTTCGGCTACATGGCCTCCGGCGTCGATGATGACGTTACGTTGCGCGCCAACCGCCAGGGCTTTCTGAAATTCCAGCTCCGTCCGCGCCGGCTCGTCGATGTCAGCAAGATCGACATGAGCACGGAAATTCTCGGCCAGAAATATGAGGCGCCGATCATCATCGATCCAACCGGCGGACACAAAGCCTATCATCCGGATGGCGAAGCCGGCGTCGCGCGGGCGGCGAAGACCGGCGATCACCTAATGATTCTGTCCACCCAAGCTACGACCTCGGTTGCCGACGTGATCGCGGCGCGCGGTCGGCCGATCTGGTCGCAGCTCTATGCCACCAACAAATTCGAAGTCGCCAAGCACCACGTTGAGAGTATGGAACGGCAGGGCTCGATCGCGGTGGCCGTGACCGTGGATCGCAGCGGCGGCCGCAATCAGGAGACTGCACTTCGCATGGCACGAACGGATACGCGGCAGTGTTCGGCGTGCCACGATCGCTCCAGCCTCGCGGCCTCGCTGCGCAACGACCCCATCTACGAAGGCGCCGATCTCAGCGGGCTGGAAAATATTCAATCGTCGGCCATGTCCTGGGACTACATCAAGCGGCTGCGCGATGCGACCAAGATGAAAATGGTGATCAAGGGCATACTGGCTTGGGAGGATGCAAAGATCGCCGCGCAGACCGGCATCGACGCCATCATCGTGTCCAATCATGGCGGCCGCGCCGACGAAGCCGGACGGTCGACCATCGAGTCCCTGCCGGAAATCATTCAGGCCTCGGGCAAGATGCCGGTCTTGATCGATTCCGGGTTCCGCCGCGGTACCGACTTCGTCAAGGCGTTGTGCATGGGAGCCAAGGGTGTCGCGATCGGCCGGCCATACCTTTGGGGACTCGGCGCGTTCGGCCAGCCCGGCGTGGAGCGGGTGCTGTCACTCCTGCGAACGGAGCTGAAAGTCGCCATGCAGCAGGCCGGAGCGCCTACGCTGAAAGACCTCAAGCCCGCTATGCTGGTGCGGGCTTGAGCCCGGAATGAGCATGAAAAAGCCTCAAGCCGCGACCGGCTCGAACAAGCGCTTGCACGCATCGCCAACCCAAAAGGTGAGGGGGTGCGCGCCTGTCTCACGGTCTATCAGGATGCGGCGCGAGCAGCGGCCGACGCGGCCGACGCGCGCTCGGCCGTCGGAA
>JASHVC010000496.1 GCA_030039655.1 Xanthobacteraceae bacterium
TGGTTTTTCCGCAGGGGGCGGCTGCGCCGGAAACTCGCTCCGCACAGGCACGCTCGCCGGGGCTTGCGCTGGCGGATACTGGCCCGTGCCATTGGCGGACGGCGGTTGAGCGTCCTCCGCAACCGCAATCGCTGCCGGCACGATCAGCGCCGCCAACAGCCAAGCGGCGCCAAGCGGCCAAAGCACCTTTGGCCTTCCCGCAACTGTCATGGTCAAGCTTTCGCTGTCGCCCGTCATCGTCGCGCCGCGACTTTGTCTCGACAGAATTAAGGGCCGCCGCCCCATCCCGGCCACAAATTACCCCCGCGAATTGGGCGGCAGCAAGGTCAAAATGTGGGCCTGCACTAAACGCACAGGCTGCCGAACGGCCCAGACCTCACCGCTTGGCGCGGCGGATCTCGCGCAATCGCGACCAGATGAACCACACAAAGCCCGCAAGAAGGACAACGGCGATGACGGCGTCGAAATCGTGGAAGAGTTTGCGCAAGGTTGGATCACTGTCCCAGCGCGCGCCGAGCACCATGCCCACGTAGGCGAGCGCAAAGCACCACGGCCACGAGCCGATGAACGAGTAGATCTGAAATTTCATCATCGGCATTCGCGCCAAGCCCGCCGGAAAGGAAATGAAAGTCCGGATCACCGGAAGCAAACGACCGATGAAAACGGTGATGGCTCCGTAGCGGGCAAAGAAATGCTCGGCGCGCTCAAGTTCCGTATGGGTCACGAGCACGTAGGAGCCCCAGCGCTCGAACGCCGGCCGGCCGCCCTTCGCGGCCACGACGTAGGCAATGGTCGAGCCGATGTTGCAGCCGATCGCCCCGGCCGTCGCTGCGCCGACGAGACTGAATTGACCAACCGAAATCAGATACCCGGCGAACGGCATGATGACCTCGGACGGCAGCGGGATGCACGCCGACTCGATCGCCATGAGAATGACGACACCGCCGTATCCCATCGCCGAGATCACCGCGACGATAAAGGACGCGAGCATCGAAATGATGTGATCGAGCATCGCTAAACTTTGCTGAGATGCGGGCAAAGCCCGCAAACGGGGGAGATCAGTGACGCTTACGCACGCGCCGGCCTTCGAGCACGACGATCTTGCGGCGCGCGTTGTCCTCTAGGGGCTTCTTGGGAACCTTCTCGGCAATCCCAAGCAGCCGTTCGCGCCGGTCCATCTCCTTCCACACGTCTTCCGGCCGGATGCCGGCGGCGACCCAAAGGACGACCAGATTATAGAGCAGATCGGCGCTCTCTTTGACGACCGAGTCGCGGTCGCCGTTCATGGCGTCGATCACTACCTCCACCGCCTCTTCGGCGAGCTTCTTGGCCATCTTGCTGCGGCCCGAACGCAGCAGCCGGGCCGTCCGCGAGGTCGACGGATCGTCGTGGCGGCTGGCAAGTACTGCTTGGTGCAGGCGTGTGATCGAATCAGTCATGGGGGCCGGAGAATACCGCGATCTTGTCGCGATTGCGTTAATTCCGGCCCGGTGTGGGTCACTCACTCATCCTGCGCCAAGAGACTCGCGTTGCCGCCAGCGGCGGCGGTGTTGACGGTCAGCACTTGCTCGGTGGCGAAGCGGCGGAGGTAATTGGGCCCACCCGCTTTGGGGCCGGTGCCGGACAGTCGCGCACCGCCGAACGGCTGCGTGCCGACCACAGCGCCGATTATGTTCCGATTAACGTAAATATTCCCGTTGGCGAGCCGCGCGACGATGCGATCAACCGTCAGATCGATGCGCGAGTGGATGCCGAGCGTGAGCGCGGTTCCGTTGCTCGCAATGCCATCGAGCAGCGCGTCGAGCGCATCGACGCGCCAGCAAACGACATGAAGCACCGGGCCGAACACCTCTTCCATGAGATCGCCAGCGCGGTCGAGTTCGATGATGGCCGGCGCCACGTAAGTGCCACCGCTTGGCAGGGCGCGATCTCGATCCCAGCGGAAACGCACGCGGCCCGCGCGTTCCTTGGCGGCGACCCAAGTGTCCAGCTTGGACTTGGCGTCGGCGTCGATGATCGGGCCCACATGGGTTGAGGGCTCGCGCGGATCGCCGAGTTTCAGTTCGCGCGCCGCGCCCATGAGCATGTCGAGCACACGCTCGGCCACATCCTCCTGCAGGCAGAGCAAGCGCAGCGCCGAGCAGCGCTGACCGGCGGAACGGAACGACGATGTGACAACGTCGTCCACCACCTGCTCGGGCAGCGCCGTCGCATCGACGATCGTGGCGTTGATGCCGCCGGTCTCGGCAATCAGCGGTACGATGGGCCCGCTTTTCGCGGCAAGCGATTGACTGATGGTGCGGCCGACTTCCGTCGAGCCCGTAAAGACGACGCCGGCGACGCGCGGATCGGCGACAAGGCTGGCGCCGACCTTGCCGTCGCCGAGCACGAGCTGCAGCGCCGTCGGCGGAACGCCGGCTTCATGCAGCAGCGCCACGGCGCGCGCGGCGACGAGTGGCGTCTGCTCGGCGGGCTTGGCGACCACGGCGTTGCCGGCGACGAGCGCAGCGGTGACCTGACCGAGAAAAATGGCGAGGGGAAAGTTCCATGGGCTGATGCAAACAAAGACGCCGCGGCCGCGATAACGCAACACGTTGCTCTCGCCGGTCGGCCCGGGCATCGGCGCATCGGCAAGGGCGCTGCGTGCTTGCGCGGCGTAGTAGCGGCAGTAATCGATCGCCTCGCGCCACTCGGCGAGTGCATCGTCGAGGGTCTTGCCGCCTTCGGTCTGCAACAAAGCAAGCAAATTGCCGCGATGGGCTTCAAGCTGTTCGGCCGCACGCTCGAGCGCTGCTGCGCGTTCGCCGACCGGCGTCGCGGCCCAAGCGGAAAATCCGGCCGCTGCTGCCGCCATCGCGGCCGCCGCCGTCGTGACTTCGGCTTCGCGCACGGAGCCGACCGGACGACCGTCGATCGGTGACAGCACCGGACGCTCGATACCGGCGCGCGCGACGCCGTCGATGAGCGGCGCAGCCGTAACGGGGCCCGCGGCACCGGCGAGCGCCTCGTCGACGAGCGCATCGAGGCTCACGCGCTCGCCGAACTCGACGCCGGCCGAGTTGCGGCGCTCCGGCGCGTAGAGATCGAGCGGCAATGGAATGTGCGGATTGCGCGCGTCACGCGGACCGGCGATGCGGCTCTGCGGCCGGCGCAATATTTGCTCGATCGGCACGCTCGGATCAGCGGCGACAGAAACGAAGGATGAGTTGGCGCCGTTTTCCAGAAGCCGCCGCACCAGATAGGCGAGGAGATCGCGATGCCCGCCGACCGGAGCGTAGATACGGCAGGCGACCTCGGGCAATTCGGCGAGCAGCTCCGCGTAGAGCGCCTCGCCCATGCCGTGCAGGCGCTGGAACTCGAAACCATCAACGCCGCCCGCGTCTTCGATGACGCTGGCTACGGTGAGCGCATTGTGAGTGGCGAATTGCGGAAACAGACGCGGGCGCGCGGCGAGCAGTTGGCGCACGCAGGCCATGTAGCAAAGATCCGTCATGGCTTTGCGGGTGAACACCGGATAATCAGGAAGCCCGCGCTCCTGCGCGCGTTTGACTTCCGTGTCCCAGTACGCGCCCTTCACCAAGCGCACCGTCATCCGCCGCCCGGTGGCTTTGGCCGCCTGCTCGACCCAATCGATCACGGCCGGCCCACGCTTCTGATAAGCCTGTACGGCGATGCCAAATCCCTCCCAGTCGCGCGAGCGAGCGAGCGAGGCATCGGCTAGGACGGCGCCGATCACGTCGAGCGATAATTCCAGCCGATCCGCCTCCTCGGCATCGACCGTGAACTGAAGATCGCGCGCGGCGGCCATGCCCGCCAGCGCAACGACCCGGGGCACAAGTTCACGCAACACGCGCTGGCGCGAGATCGCTTCGTAGCGCGGATGCAGCGCCGACAGCTTCACCGAAATGCCCGGCCGCCCGGGCAGCGGAGCGTTGCCGGCATGATCGCCGATCGCCGCGATCGCGTTCGCATAGGCTTGAGAATATTTCTCGGCATCGCCGGCGGTACGGGCGCCCTCGCCCAACATGTCGAACGAGTAGCGGAAATCGGAATGGCTGCGAGCGCGCGCCAACGCCTCGTCGATGGTCTGGCCAAGAACGAAATGCGAGCCGATGAGCCGCATGGCCTGCCGTGTCGCCGCGCGCATGGCCGGCAGGCCGAGGCGGCGCACGATAGCGTCGAGGATGTTCTCCGGCGTCTCGCCCGGATGAATGACGCGTGCGGCGACACCCAGGGTCCAGGCCGAGGCTGAAACCAAAATCGCGTTGGATTTTATATCGCTGTCGAACCAGCGGCCGGCAGCGAGCTTGTCCTCGATCAGGCGGTCGGCCGTCGCGGCATCCGGTACGCGCAGCAGCGCCTCCGCCAGCACCATCAACGCGAGGCCTTCTTTGGTCGAGAGCGAATAGGCGTGGAGAAAATCCTCAACGCCGCCGAGACCGCGCGCCTTGGCGCGGATCGCCTCGACGAGCTTGCGCGCGCGCGCATCTATGCGACCTTCGGCGGCGCTGTCGCGCCCAGCTTGGGCGAGGAAGTGCGCCGCCGGCTCTTCGTCCGGCGGAGCGTAGGGTGCCTGAAAGGCCGCAAGCCTGACACCAGGCGCATTCATGGCACCAATCTATCCTCCCGCGTGAAGGCTAGGGAGGGGCGGATTACGCAGGGAGCGCCAGAAAGGCCCGCAGCTTGTCGACGCTCTGCGTCCAGCCGGCCTCCATCCTCTGCAGATGGGCCGCGGCATGCTCGACGGCCGCGACCGCTTTCGTGTGAAGCGTCATTTTGGTCTTGCCGCCTTCATCGGCAAACGTCACCGTCGTGAGGCCTTCCAGCAGATGCCTTCCCGCCGCGTCGACGCCGATGCTGGTGAACACCAGCCGCTCCAGCGCGACGAGTTCGCGAATTTGACCCTTCATCGGATACACAGTTCCGTCGGGCGCGCGCATATGCACGCGCAGCATTCCGCCGACCCGTGCGTCCATCTCGCAGACCGGGTTGGTGAAGCTTTTCGGGCCCCACCACTGGGCTAGATGTTTGGCATCGGTCCAAGCCTTGAACACCAGCTCTCGCGGTGCATTGAACACCCGCGTGATCGTGAGCTCGCGCTCGGCAAGCGGCTTCGTTTGAGCTGCAACGGCCATAGGCGTCTCCTCACATTATTCGTTCGGCTCAAGCGTGGCCGGCGTAAGCCTGTTTCAGTTCCGCGATATCGAACTTCTTCATTTTCAGGACCGCATTCATGACGCGCTCCCCCTTCGCGCCATCCGCGTCGGTCATCATCTGCGGCAAGGCTGAAGGCACGACTTGCCAGGACAGGCCGAATTTGTCCTTCAGCCAGCCGCACGGGCCTTCCTTGCCGCCGGCGGAGAGCTTGCTCCAGAAATAATCGATCTCGGCCTGGGTCTCGCACATCACCTGGAACGACACCGCT
The DNA here is from genome assembly GCA_030039655.1 of Xanthobacteraceae bacterium. Next base: position 5,426 of record JASHVC010000496.1, read on the forward strand.
TCATCGAACTTGAACTGCGGGCCGCCATTGAGCGCCGTGAACACCTGCCCGTCGATCTCAAACTCGACGACCATGACCGAGCCAGCTTCCTTGCCGTGCACTTCGCGGCCCGCCTTGCCGTAACGGCTGACGTGCCTGATCCGAGAATTGTCGAAGATCGACGTATAGAACTTCGCCGCATCCTCGGCCTCGGTGTCGAACCACAGGCACGGCGTAATTTTTTGCTTGATGGAGGCCATGACTCTCTCCTTGGGTTGCGCGGCCGCATCAGTTTGCGTTCGCCAGGTAGGCGGCGAGCCGTTCGAACGTGCCGCTCCAGCCCTGGCTCATGCCGTCGCGCGCCGCATCGAACGTCTTTTTCTCCTCGGCTGTGGCATTGAGCGGCGACCAGCGAAGGGTGAGGCTGGTCTTTGCGCCCGGAGCCTCTTCGAGAGTGACGGTGGTGAGGAGTTCGAGCGGCCACGTCGGACTCAACGGATGGCGCGTGAGGCCGCCCGCCTCGTCCGAGAAGGAATGCACCCACACCAAGCGTTGCGGCGGAACGATTTCGCGATAGACGAACTTCGCCCACATGACGCGCCCGCTCGGGTCGCGCATGGCGCCGTGATAGGTGCCGCCAACCCGAAAATCCATCTTCGAGGCGACAATGACCGATCCCTTCGGACCGAACCACTCGTTCATCCGCTCCGGTTCCGCGAAGCACTTCCACACCAGATCGCGCTGCGCGTCGAACACCCGCGAAATGACAAAGTCGGCGCGTTCGGTTGCGGCAAGCATCGTCCCCTCCATTTGCTTCGCGTTACTGATGCCCGCCGGCTCAATGAGGGCCGAGGACCATCCAGCCGACGCCGAACTTGTCCGAACACATGCCGAATCGGGAAGCAAAGAACGTCTTCGCCATCGGCATATTTACTTTGCCGCCTTCAGCCAGCGCATTGAATATGCGTTCGGCGTCCGCCTCGCTGGTGGCGCTGAGCGCCAGCGCGATGCCGTGGAAATTTGGGCTGCCGGTGCAGCGTCCGTCGGACATCAGGAGTTGCGTGTCGCCGGCACGAACCGCGGCATGCATGACCTTGTCGCCACTACCTGGCGACATCATCGATTGGTCTGGCGCCTCCTTGAAGCGCATGAGCATGTCGACCTTGGCGCCAATCGCCTTCTTGTAGAACTCGATCGCTTCATCACAGCGGCCTTCGAACGACAGATACGGTTGCACTTGCATGGCTGACCTTCCTTCTTTGAATTACCGAGTATACGTCTTGATAAGCTGAGCCGTTGTCACAGCCGCGCTCCCGCTGACCCGCCAACCGTGTCCGACACATATTGTTCCAGCCGCGCCAAGGTTTGGATGAGGCCCGTATCGGCGCCGTATTCCTTGATGAGGCGATCGCGTTCCGCCGCTGACGGAAAGTCGCCGCGCCAGATGATGCGCGTGCGGCCGCCAAGATCTTCGAACTTGATCGTCTGCCGGAACTGCACCGGCTCAACGTCCTCGCCGCCGCCGTGGCGGTAGACGATACGCTCCGGCGGCACCACCTCCTCGTAGGTGATGCGGTTCTGATAGTCACGGCCGTCGGGGCCGTGCATGACGAAACGCCAGACACCGCCCGGCCGCATATCGAAACTCAGTGTCGTCGTGGTGAAGCCGTTCGGCCCCCACCATTTCGCCAGATGCTTGGGGTCGGTGAACGCCGCGAACACGAGATCGCGCGGCGCATCGAATTCACGCATTCCGATCATGACGCGCGGATCGCTCTTGAGGTCGAGACTACTTTTTGCGGCCATGCTTCGTACTCCTAGCTTTCAGGTCTTTCACTTTGGGTTCCTTGGCTGATTGTTCCTTGCCTTGGAGCTTCTTCAGGTAGTCGTCGAGGCGATCGAAACTCTCGTCGTAGAAGCGGCGATAGTGCCCAAGCCAGTCATCAACTTCCTTCAATGCGCGCGGCTCGATGCGGCACGGCCGCCACTGCGCTTCGCGACCGCGCGTAATCAAGCCGGCGTGCTCCAGCACCTTCAGATGCTTCGACACCGCGGGCAGCGACATCGTGAAGGGCTTTGCCAACTCCATCACCGAAGTCTCGCCGCGCGCCAGCCGCGCCAGGATGGCGCGGCGGGTGGGGTCGGCCAGGGCCGAGAAGGTGGCGTCGAGGTTCAATTTCACCATCCGGTTAAATAACTGACCGGTTAAATAGAGCCAAAGCGTTTTGTTGTCAAGCGACGCTCCGTGCCATTTCGGCTTTCGTGCCGCCGCCCTCGCCATCGTGTATCTTCGGGCACCAATCGATGGCGTCGAGAGAGGAATCGCGAGCAGCCACCATGTCCTTGGTTCGCGTCTATTTTCGCGTTCTTGCTCTGCTGCAGGCCGACGTGCGGCTAGCCGTGGTGCTGACCCTGGCCAACATTGCGCTCGCGGGCGCACAATTCGTCGAGCCGGTCCTGTTCGGACGCATCGTCGATGCCTTGTCGGGCACGCTGCCCACGGACGTCGGCGCGGCCGCGCGGACTCTGGCGCCGATCATCGGCACATGGGTCGTGTTCGGCCTGTTCATCATCGGCGCCGGCACGCTGGTGGCGTGGTATGCGGACCGGCTGGCGCATCAGCGCCGCAACATGGTGCTGGCCGATTATTTCGAGCACGTGCTGCAGCTGCCGCTCGCCTATCACTCCGGCGAACATTCCGGCCGGCAGATAAAGGTGATGCTCAGCGGCACCGACACGCTGTGGTGGCTATGGGTGTCGTTCTTCCGCGAACACTTCGCCGCCTTCGTGTTCATCGCCATTCTGCTGCCCGCCACCCTGGTGTTGAATTGGCGGCTCGCTCTGCCGCTGCTGGTGCTTTGCGTCGCCTTCACGGCGCTCACCGTCGTGGTCGTGCAAAAGAGCCACGCGATGCAGAACGC
>JASHVC010000497.1 GCA_030039655.1 Xanthobacteraceae bacterium
GTGGCGGTGAGGACGTTCAGGTTCTCGACGGGCGCATGCCCCCCACGACCACCTTCGATCCGTTCGAGTGGGAAATATTGTCGCAACATGCCAAGTTTGGCTGCATCAGCCTGTGGTGCGTGACGCCCGAACGCGCCTACCCGTTCGTGTTTCAGCCCTGGCGCAGCAAGAAAATCATTCCGAGCGCACGCCTCATCTATTGCCGTGATATGGGTGACTTCGTCCGCTTTGCTGGACCTATTGGGCGCGTCTTGGCCCGTCGCGGAAGATCTTTTGTTGTTATCGATGCAAACGGTGCCGTACCGGGGTTGCTCGGCATATTCCGCGGAAATGGGCCGAAATACTACAGAGGACCGGATCGCCCCCGCCTAGGCGACCTCGCTTACACAGAATCTGTAGTTTTTGGCATTTGACTATTTCTTGATCGAAACTCGACTTTCAACAATCAATTGTGGAGCGTTGTCGGTATGAGGGTGCAGCGAGAGTACTTCAAGCGCGCCATTGAAGCGCCGAGCCATACGTGGTCCGAGTGCCGCTCTAAGCACCTGCTCTGCTATGCTCCGCTTTTATCCGACTTAAGATGAGGCTCATCTCGCGAGCGAGGACGTCGGCGTGAGGTTGTCGCAACATTGACATGTGGTCGCCCGGCACAGACACAATCTCAAGGCCCTTCCCGAACAAGCCGTCCCATCCAAGATGGGTTTCTAGGCTGCGTGACCCAGTATTGTCCCGTCTCGATTCCGCTCTGAACAGGACGCCGCGGCAATCTAGCTGGGACATGCGATAGGAGTTCATTGCAGTATCATAGACGAATTGGATCCGAGGCCAAGTTATCGGGTTCCCCACATCATCAAGTCTGGTTGTGAGCCTCCCCGGAGCGCGTGTGAGTACGCTAGTAATGAGAAGACTCAGACCCCTCCACTTGAAGCCGAGCAACCATTTCAAGGTCCGTAACGAGCTGGCGAGACGACTGGCCGCAGACTTTATGGTGTGAGTTTTGGTACCGGGAGACCAAATTTCGTTTAATTTCTGCCACGCGGCTTCGTGCGAACTTGGATAGACGGCTGCGGCATCAAACAGAAAAATCGCTTCGACACCAATGTTAAGCAGTTGGAGCTGACGAGCAGCCTCAAAGGCCATCACTCCACCGAATGAATGTCCACCGAGGACGCAGCGAGAAGAATGCATGTGAGCTTTGATGGCCGCGACATACGGTGCGACGATCTGCTCTACAGTCGGGAGGCCTTTCGTCTCATTCCTTGCCGCCAGGTCGTACCACGCTGAAGGCCATCGAATCTCAAGCGCATAGATTGGATTACTAGAAGTGATCAGTTGTCCGAGTTTCAACCCATCAAGGTCGGGTTCAATCCAGTAGACCGGCACTTCGCCGTGGCCTTGCCGCATCTGCACGATTTGAGGCGGCTGAGTAATGGACGAGGGTGATTGATCCCGCAAATGCTTAGCAACTGCGAGCATTTTCCTCCAAAGAGCCGCGTGCGCTTCATCGGTGAATGTATTCGAAGTTCCCGTCATGCGCTCTGTAAGACTATTTGCAAAGGCACAGAATGTGGCCTTAACGATTCTGGCGCGCAATGTTGCCGCGGCGTCATGGTAAATTGGGATATCGACTGCCAGAGAGTCTGCCCCGCGCACGGGCCAATTTACTTCCAGACCAGATTGTCTTGCAAACAACGGATACGCAAGAGCAATTGTGCTTGCCTAACGTCTACCCCACGGCTTGGGGATAAAAAAGTCGTCTAAGCCGGCGTTTGGTTCAGATTCACCCGCACCGAGCAGTTTTGCGCGGCCGGATACTTATCCCTTGTGATCCAAATCGTGAGTCGTGTCGTGTTGAGCTTATCGACAGCGATTTGGTAGTCTTGGCCCGCATTCATCAGGAGCCGGTGAGCCGATCCAACGCATTATTCGGCTGGCTTCTCGATTATGAGGTGAAAATCACCGGTGTGGAGCTCTCGTCGCGAGATAATCTCGATGGCACGTATGAAGGCGCTCAAAACTCTCGTGGTGACGGGCCATTTCCGACGCAAAGTGGTGAGGTGACTGGATTCGAATTCCCTGAAATAGAGGACCCTGCAGCCGCGTAGCTTGCAGAATTCGATCAGTCTTTGCGGCCATGTGAGCGGGTGATAGACGATTGGAAACGGAGGGTTTCCTGGTCGACCCGCGTCCCTGCATCCGAGGACGGCGCGGTAAAACCACACATGAATCCGGTGAGGCGTGTATCGCGTAACCAGGCCGGAAAACGAATCCGGTTTGGGTGCGGCAATGAATATGAGGCCACCCGGCGCCAGTGCTTCGATGAAATTATCTATCGCCCGGTCCGGGCGCTCAATGTGTTCGATCACATTGTAACAGACGACGAGATCGAAGGTCGCGGAGGGGAATTTCTGGACCTGGATGTCGCCGCATATCTTGGATCGGGCGTACCGATTGTTCTGCAATTGGGTATCGTCCGTATCGACGATGGTGATGTCGGCGCTGCGGAGCAAGTCGGGTGGCAAATAGGAGGTCGAACCGCCGCCGGCTTCGTAGATACGGATTTTCGAGCCGGAAAATCGATTGCGAAGCAAGTTTTGTGCGATTGACAGGACGGGCGGCACGAGACCGTCGTTGAACGCCTCGCGCTCAAGCATTACAAACGCCCCTCTTCGTCTACTGCGAGAACGCCCATCGGAAAACTACCGACGAGGTTCTTCCCCACGTACTAGTCCGCCCGCAAAAAAGTACTAGCTTGTAAATGGCCCGACATTGAACAGCGTTAAGTTACAACTAAGCGCGATGTAATTCCCTAATAATGTTAATTCTGATTTGGCTAAGGTCAAGTGTGGCCTAGGATTTTCGCCAATTGCGTCGGATCATATTAAGGTCAATGAATGGATACTATTGTGGCGGGCCTACCATGGCGGTACGTTCTTGCTTGTGCTCGCAACTGCAGCAAAGTCGCCATGGCAGGGGAGAGCGGGGAAGGTTGGGGTCTCCAATCAAGGCGGTCGCTAGGATCGCGCCACTGACCCCCTTCAGCTGCCAGGTCGAAGCTCGCGCTCAGAACAAAGTTTGATAGATGTCGTTAGTCGGAGGCCGATCCGTAAGATTCCGAACGAAGGAATGCGAGGCTGCGCCTGAATGCGCTGACTGCGTTCACTTCGATACCATTTCGGGTTCGGATTGGACGCAGCCGGTCGTGACGATTGGTGGCTTACCGATCGCGGTCATCGATCGTGCTCGATCGGCGCAACTTATGGTTGATGCCGCACTCGCCCGCCGCAACGTCCAAACACGGCCGCTCATATTCACTTCCGCGAACGGCCAAGTGCTCTCTTTGTGCGCCCGGAATTCGGCCATTCGCGACATGTTCCTTGCGGCGGATCTCATCCATGCCGACGGCATGCCCCTGGTTTTTGCCTCCCGCCTGTTTTGTCGGACCCCGCTTCCGGAACGGGTGGCTACGACGGACCTCTTTCACGATGCCGCTCGCGTCGCGGCGCAGCGCGGCGCGCGATTTTTTCTGCTTGGTGGAACCGACACCATCATCGAGCAAGCGGTGCAGCGAATCCGTGCGCTCTATCCAGACCTTGAACTAGTCGGTTTCCGCGATGGGTACCTGCGCTCCGGCGAGGAAGAGGCGCGAATTATCGACGATATCAATAACGCTCGACCGGACATTCTTTGGCTCGGTCTTGGGGTTCCGCGCGAACAAGAATTCGCCCTTCGCCACCGCGATCGACTGTGCGGAGTTGGACTGATCAAGACCTCGGGCGGCCTATTCGATTTTCTATCGGGTAAGAATTCACGCGCGCCGGCTTGGATGCAACTTTTCGGTCTCGAATGGGCCTATCGAATTTATCTCGAACCGCGTCGCCTTGGCGGGCGCTATCTGGTGACCAATCCCCACGCGGCGCTTCTGCTCCTCACAAGGACCGGCGCACGCACGTGCCGGCACGGCACTGCGCGAACAGGGCATAATCAATGATGCCTGGGGTCACCACCGAGCGGTCGTTACCGGCTGTGTACTTGTGTGTGCCGACGTTTCGCCGTCCTGCCGGTCTGCGCAAGCTGCTGTCTTACATAGCGCAGCTGGCTTACAACGGCCCGCTCAGCGTCATCGTCGTCGACAATGACGCGGAAGGACGCGACGGAGCCAACGTCGTAGCCGAGCTGTCGGGGTCGTTTCCTTTTCCGCTCAGCTGTGATGTGGAATTAACCCGGGGCCAAACCTACGCGTACAATCACGCATTTGCGAGCGCCTGTCGCGCGACGCCGGCCCCGGACTACATCGCCGTTCTCGACGATGATGAATATCCCGAACCAAACTGGCTGAGCGAAATGATCGCCGTGGCGTCGGACTACGACGTCGACGTTGTCGGCGGTCCGGTGTTCCCGGTCTTTGACGATCCCGATCATTGGCTCGCGAGGAGCGGCGTTTACGAGCCGACCCGATATGCCACCGGACGTGTGCCGATGATCTACGGCGCCGGGAATATGCTGATCCGGCGTGACGTCCTCGAACACTATCTCGACGAGCCTTTTTGCAACGAGTTTGCATTCACTGGCGGCAGCGACGAGGAGTTCTTTTGGCGCTGCCGCCGAGACGGGCACAGCTTCGCATGGGCCGACGACGCCCGCGTTCTTGAGACAGTGCCGCAGTCACGGACCAAGATCGGCTACGTGCTGCGCCGCAAGTTCCGCACCGGCACCGGCGCCACCCGCATCGAGCGCAGGCTTAAGAGAGACTTCCGCGGTGTCGTGCGCGGCTGGTGCAAGGGCCTCGGCCTCATGGTTCTGGGAATTTTGTCTTTGCCGGTTGCCGCTTGCGGTGGCCGCGGAGCCATCGTGCGCAGCCTTATCAGAACCGCGCGTGGAGCCGGCCGCATCGCCGCAGAATTTGGCATCCTTTACGAGGAATACCGATAAACAATGTTCGGCGATCCCTCACCGGGCCTCGACAGGAGTTTCTTGCCGGCGAAAATCGCGGGCAAAGCGTCGCGATTTCTTGCGCGCAACATCCGCAGCAAGCCGCTGGTCCTGCGCGACACACCCCCGATAGTAACATTCACTTTCGACGACGTGCCCGCCTCGGCATGCGACGTCGGAGCGAGCATCCTTGAGAAGTATGACGCGCGTGGCACTTTTTATGTTGCCGCGTGTGGCTGTGGCGAGGCGGGTTCAGGCGGCGGACCGTCGTTGGCCTCGATCGATCAACTGCGGATGATTTGGGGGAATGGGCACGAGGTCGGCTGCCACACCTATTCTCACCCGGCAGTTTCGCGCATCAGCCTTAGCCAACTCGGCGTTGAGCTCGAGTGCAATCAGCGGGCGCTAAAGAACATCAACCACGACATCAAGGTGCGGAATTTCGCCTATCCGTACGGCGACCTCACGATTCGCACCAAGCGCTACCTGGAAGGCCGGTTCGATTCATGTCGTTCCGTCCATCCGGGCATCAATGTTGGGATCGCAGATCTGGGTTCGCTGAAAGCGTGGCCATTGGAGAGCGCATCGGTCGATCGCGAAAAGATCTCTTGGCTGATCGCCCGTACACTCGAAACAAGCGGGTGGCTGGTCTTCTACAGCCACGATGTGGCGGAGCAGCCCAGCAAATACGGTGTCTCTCCCGATCTGCTTCAGTGGGCCGTCGGCGCGGCGAGAACGAATGGTTGCGTGCTTGCCACTGTCGCCGATGCCCTTAAGCTCGCAGGCGTCCGGACCAGCGTGGAACGATCCTATGTCGCTGAAACGTCGACGGCGGGCGGGCCGCGCGAGAGCGCGTGACAGTTGGATATGGCGATGACCCCAACAGTTACAGTCGTCATTCCGGCGTACAATTGCGGCGCGTTTGTTCGCGAAGCCGTTGAGAGTGCTCTGAGACAAAGCCTGACGAACGTCGAGGTCATTGTCATAGATGACGGTTCAACCGACGACACCCAGCAAGTTCTAGGTTCAATTTCCGATGGTCGTTTGACCGTCCTTCGCCAAAGGAACGGCGGCGTGAGCGCGGCCCGAAACACCGGTCTTGCCGCCGCCCACGGCGAGCACATTTTCTTTCTCGATGCCGACGATGTGCTGACGCCGGACGCTCTTCGCCGGATGGTTGACGCGCTCAACCGGCAGCCGCGGTGCGTCGCCAGCTTTGCGCATCATATCAAGATCGCAGAGGATGGCTCGGACTTGTCGACGCGCGCCGATATTCGCTGGAAGCTATTTCCCGCGACCGATACGTTGCGTCAGTTGATCGCAAAGAACTTCATCGTTTGCGGCGCCATCTGCATCAGGACGGATGCAGCCCGTGCGGTTGCGGGCTTCAATCCCGCACTTCGATTGGGAGAAGACTGGGACTTCTGGTGCCGGCTTGCGGTGCTGGGTGATTTTGCCGCCATGCCCAACGATGTCGTACTTCTGTACCGGCAGCGGTTCTCCGGGGCGAACCATCGATTGCGGCGCTCGCCGCTTCACCCGAACTTCGAAGCAATCGACGTCGTCTATTCGAACCCGGCGATACGCCAGCGTTTCTCTCCTGTGGAGTTAACGCGCCGGCGCCGGCTTGCAGAGATCGATGCCTTCTGGGCGGGAGCGCGGAACGAATACTCCCAGGGCCGCATGATGAGGTTTTTAACCTATATGGCGATTGGCGTGTTCCGGTATCCCGACAGCATCCTTAGACCGCGCCTGGTCTATCTCTTCCTTCGGGGACTGAAACCGCGCATAGGGCACCCGGTTACCGGCTGACCAGGAGTGCGAATTTCGACGGCGCTATCTTTGAGTGCAGCGGCCGGGCTGTCTGATGTATCTGCTCGCTCAATGCGACAGGAGGCTACGAACGGCGCGGGCAAGGCGCCGGCCAGTACCCTTCTGCCGAAGTGCATCGGTCCAATCAATCATGCTCGAGTTGATATCGTAGTCCCCTCGCTGCCCCTCCGGTACCTCGCCGGCTTGAATGCAGGCGATGAGCTTTGGCAATTCCCGATAGAATGTTTCCGACCGATAGGGCGGATGCAACGAATACATGCCCGAGCCCGAGCCGAGGAAATCTATGCGGCAAAGCCCGTGCCGCATCATCGCAACCGAGAGGATTTCTTCGGCTGGCATGGAACGCGGCGATTGGCCGTATGCGCGTGCCCGGAGCCTGCGTTTGAAACTAGGCCGCACGAGATCGAGTGCGCCGACCCGCGCATCGAACTTTCGTTGGTCTATGACAAAGATGCGAGTGCTCACGCTCGTGAAGCGATAAGCCGGATAGTCTGCCGGGAGCCGCTCTGGCGCAGATAGACATGCGAGACCGGGAAAAGACCGGTGCAAGTCCGGCAGCGAGCCGTCTGCCCGGGGCGGGCCGGGTAGCGGACCGGCGAACAGTCCGTCTGGCGTTTTTTCAAGCCAGCCAATCGCCTCGCCAAGCCACTCCTGACTGCCGCCACCGAATAGCATATCGCCATCCATGTGAAGGACATAATCGGCGTCCGCCTGAAGCAGGCCGTAGAAATAGGCATGGAAGGGCCCGCCGTCGAAGGCTTTTTCCGGATAATCCGCGCTGGTCGCGAAGTAGCGCTGCCGCACCGCCTTACGCGCCGCTGGCGAATAATCTACCTCTGCAAGCGTGATTTTTGGGAATCGCCGCGCAAATCCTTCGATGAGATCATAAAGGCGTTTGCGATTCTCTTCGTAGGCGGTGCCGTGGTAGCGGCCATTGCGGCTTTGCTTCGTGTCAACTGTGAGGACCACGCGCTCAACTTGCCCGGCCCAAACATCAAGCTGGTGCCTGAGCGTGTGAGCGGCGTGTCGCGCATCGAGCGGATACAGGTTGATTTG
>JASHVC010000498.1 GCA_030039655.1 Xanthobacteraceae bacterium
GCTGGACACCGCCGGCCGTATCACGCTCGACGACGCGCTGATGGACGAAGTGGCGGAGGTGCGCCGGGCCGTCAATCCGCACGAAATTCTGCTAGTGGCTGATGCGTTGACCGGCCAGGACGCCGTCAATCTCGCCCGCGCTTTCAACGAACGCCTCGACCTGACGGGCATTGTGCTCACCCGCGTCGATGGCGACGGGCGCGGCGGCGCGGCGTTGTCCATGCGCGCGATCACCGGCAAGCCGATCAAGCTCATCGGCACCGGCGAGAAGCTCGACGCCATTGAGGATTTCTATCCGCAACGCATCGCCGACCGCATCCTCGGCATGGGCGACATCATTTCGCTCGTGGAAAAGGCCGCGGCGACCATCGACGCCGAGAAGGCGATGCGCGCGGCCGAGAAGATGCGCAAGGGCGCATTCGATCTCGCGGACCTGCGCGAACAACTCACGCAGATGCAGCACATGGGCGGCATGAGCGGCCTGATGTCGATGTTGCCCGGCATTGCCAAAATGAAAAATCAACTCGCTGAGCGCAATCTCGACGAGAAAGTTCTCAAGCGGCAGATGGCGATCATCGATTCCATGACGCCGAAAGAACGGCGCAATCCCGACGTTCTGAAAGCCAGCCGCAAGCGCCGCATCGCTGTCGGCTCCGGCACGAAGCCCGAAGACATCAACAGGCTTCTGAAAATGCATCGCACCATGGCGGATGTGATGAAGGCGATGGGCGGCGCCAAGCGCGGGCCCATGGCCGGGCTCGCCAACATGCTCGGGTTCGGCGGCGGCGGCATGCCAAGCCCAGAACAGATGGCGGAGCTTGCCAAGAAGATGCCGGGCGGATTGCCGCAAGGAATGCCGGGCCCCGGCAGCCTGCCGCCGAACATGCCTGGCCTGCCGCCGAATTTCCCCGGACTGCCGAACGGCATGCCGAAATTTCCCGGACTTCCCGGTCTGCCGGGAGCGGGGAAGAAGAAGTGATTGATTTTGGAGCAATGAAAGGAAATCAATGTCTCTCGTGATCCGTATGGCGCGCGCCGGAACAAAAAAGCGGCCGTTCTATCACATCGTTGTCGCCGACAGCCGCTCGCCGCGTGACGGGCGTTTCATCGAGCGCCTCGGCTATTTCAATCCGCTGTTGCCGAAGGAAAAGACCGAGCGGCTGAAGCTCGATCTGGAAAAGGTGAAGGCGTGGATGACCAAGGGCGCGCAGCCGTCGGATCGCGTCATGCGCTTCCTCGACGCTGCCGGCGTGATGAAGCGCCCGAAGCGCAACAACCCCGAAAAAGCGGTGCCGCGCAAAGAGCGCAAGGCCAAGGAAGAAGCCGACAAAGCCGCAGCCGCAGCGGCTCCGAAGGCGCCGGCCGCAAGCCCAGCGGCACCGGCCGCCTAACCGGCGCCAACCATGGCGGCCGGTGCGCGCGTGTGTGTCGGGCAAATCGGCGCGCCCCACGGCGTGCGGGGAGAGGTTCGGCTGCGTTCATTCACGGCCGAACCCGAAGCTATCGCCGGCTACGGGCCACTGGAAACCGAGGACGGCCGCACTCTGGAAATCGAGTCGCTGCGGCCGGCCAAGGACCATTTCGTTGTGGCGCTTTCTGGCATTCGCGATCGTGACGCCGCAGAGCAACTTGCAAACCTCAAGCTTTATGTGCCGCGCGAACGTTTGCCTGCGCTGGTCGAGACCGACGAATTCTATCACGCCGATCTGATCGGCCTTGCGGTCGTCAACAAAGCCGGTGAGCAGCTCGGCACCGTGCTCGCCGTCCACAATTTCGGGGCCGGCGATCTGATCGAAGTGCGGCTTGCCGCGGGAGGCAAGACCGAATTGGTGCCGTTCAACGAACTCAACGTTCCTACCGTCGATATTGCGGCCGGGAGGATCGTGATTGAACCTTCTGCCCTTGCGGGGGAGGGTGAGTAAGATGTGGCGCGCCGCGGTGCTTAGCATCTTTCCCGACATGTTTCCGGGACCATTGGGCCTGAGCCTCGCCGGCAAGGCTCTCGCCGCCGGCACGTGGTCGCTTGACGTTACCGACATCCGCAACTTTGCGACCGACAAGCACCGCACCGTCGACGACACCCCGGCCGGCGGGGGACCCGGCATGGTGATGAAGGCCGACGTGCTCGCCCGTGCGATCGACGCTACCGAGCAAGACGCTCGCCCGCTTCTTCTGATGTCGCCGCGCGGGGCCCCGCTCACACAGTCGCGCGTCGCCACTCTCGCGAGCGGCCCGGGCGTCATCGTTGTGTGCGGCCGCTTCGAGGGTGTCGACGAACGCGTTATCGCGGCGCGCGGCCTCGAAGAGGTTTCGGTCGGCGATTACGTGCTCTCGGGCGGCGAGATCGCCGCCATGGCCTTGCTCGACGCTTGCGTGCGGCTCCTGCCCGGCGTCATGGGTGCGGCCACCTCAGGCGACGAAGAAAGCTTCGCCGACAGCCTTTTGGAGTACCCGCAATACACGCGCCCCCAGGTGTTCGAGGGTCGGCCGATCCCCGAGGTGCTGCTGTCGGGCGACCACGCCAAGATTGCTACATGGCGTCGCGCCGAGGCCGAGCGGCTCACGAAAGAGCGCCGGCCCGACCTTCTGATCCGCCGTGACGGTAGGGTGACAAAGCCCGCGCGGTAGCGTAGAAGCTCGCCCGAACCCGCGCAAAAAGCCGGTCGGAACCGCGCAGAATTGAGCGCAGCCGATGGAGAATTAGCCATGAACCTGCTCAAACAAATCGAAAACGAACAAGTGGCAAAACTTTCCGCCGGCAAGGAAATTCCCGATTTCCAGCCTGGCGATACGGTGATCGTCAACGTCAAGATCCTGGAAGGCGAGCGCAGCCGCGTGCAGGCCTATGAGGGCGTGTGCAT
>JASHVC010000499.1 GCA_030039655.1 Xanthobacteraceae bacterium
GCGCCCGTAGCTCAGCTGGATAGAGCACCAGACTACGAATCTGGGGGTCAGGAGTTCGAATCTCTTCGGGCGCGCCATTTCTTTTTGCTCGCAAGAATTTCACGAAACGTCCGAGTTGCCGACCGCACGCGCTCGACGGTAGCCGACTTCAAATCAGAAACTGATGGCTAAGTTGTCATTGCCCGCGAAATTCGCGGCGCTCAATATCAATGCAGGCGATATTGCGGTGGCAACGGGACTGAAACGGTCTTGCGGTCGACGGCCCGCGTTTGCTGATACTCGCACTGTAGGCATTTGAAGGAATGGAGTTCAATGTCCGATTTGTGGTCGGGTTCGATGTAAACAAGCCACATCGAAGTGCCGCACTCTGAACAAGTCGGACGCCGGAAACTCTGCGGCAGAGGGGCTAGAGAGCGAGCCACGTTTGCGCCCACACAACTGACTAACCACCCGGCACCTTACCAATCTTCGAAGATGTTCAGGATGGGGAAATCAGGTTATCCACAGTCTTCAAAAGACGCAGATACCAAAACCCTCAGAAGCAAACGCTGACGCAAACGGCATTCATTCGCGGCTTAGACAACAGGAAAAACTAAATGAAACGAGGCCACTCACTCGGTGGCCTCGTGAAGAAGATGACAGTTTCAAGTCATTACCATTCCGTCCATCGATCGCCGTTCCAGTATCCTCGGCCTTCATGCTCACGAAATGTGATGCCTGGGCCTCCTGCCCAATCATCCGGATGGATGATGACGCGGGCGCCTGGAGGATACGCGTAGGACTCGTGGGTGTGCCAACAGACATTTCCGCGGCAGACGACGGCCGCTGATGCGCTCATCGCGGAAATCGCAATGATGCCTGTCGCCGTTATTGCCCCCAATGCTACCTTGCTCATTGATCGCATCTTGAACGCTCCCGTTTGTCCCCGCGTGCAAGGCGGTAACGGGAAAATCCCATGCTTGGTTCCGGGAGGAACCTGCGCCAAAGTTCCAAGCGACCCGTTGCACTATGGAACCAACGAATTCGCTCCGGCGGCGATCTGGAAGCCGAGTGTCCCTTCCCGGTTGGTCCAGCGTCGTCTCTCATTTTTATTAAAATCCCTGCGCTGGGCGAATTTGTGCGATAAGTGATTTGCTCTAGTCATACGCGTCCCGCCGCCTGCCAATCGGCCCGCAAAGCATCGTGACGTCATGGACGTGAAGGCCACAGACATTCCTGGTGTCCTGCTGCTGAAGCCGCGCTTTTTCCATGACGCGCGCGGATTCTTTGTGGAAACCTACAATATGCGCGCGGCGCGCGAGTCCGGGTTGCAAGCCGAATTCGTTCAGGACAATCAGGCGCTGTCGCTCAAGCGCGGCACGGTGCGCGCGCTCCATTTCCAGGTGCCGCCCCACGTCCAAGGAAAGCTCGTTCGTGTGCTGAGCGGCAGCGTCTATGACGTGGCCGTGGACCTGCGGATCGGCTCGCTGACGTATGGGCGCTGGGTGGGCGCGACATTGACGGCGCAGGGCGGCGAACAATTGTTTGTTCCCCGTGGCTTCGCGCACGGCTACTGCACGCTCGAACCCGATACCGAAGTCGCCTACAAGGTCGACGACTATTATGCGCCTGATTGCGAGAAGGGCGTGATCTGGAACGATCCGACGTTGGCCGTGGGTTGGCCGGTTTCGGCCGCGGACGCGGTGTTGTCCGACAAGGATCGCATGCTGCCACGTTTGGCTGACTTTGCGTCCCCGTTCCGATACGATGGCGGCCAATGACCAACAAGCGGTTTCTCATCACGGGTGGCGCGGGGTTCATCGGATCGGCCGTTGTCCGCCATCTCATTCGCGAAACCGACCATCGCGTCTGCGTGGTTGATAAGCTCACCTATGCCGGCAATCTGGCGTCGCTCGCGCCTGTTGCGAACAATCCGCGCTACTCGTTTGTGCGTGCCGACATCGCCGATGCTGAGAAAATGAAAAACGTCTTCGCGAGTCATCGGCCCGACGTGGTAATGCATCTGGCGGCGGAAAGCCACGTCGATCGGTCCATCGACGGACCCGCGGCCTTCATGCAGACCAACATCATCGGCACCTATGTGCTGCTGGAAGCGGCGCTCGCCCACTGGCGCGCCATGCCGAAGGGCGCGCAGAGCGATTTTCGTTTCCATCATATTTCGACCGACGAGGTCTTCGGTTCGCTGGATGCCGACGGCAGCTTCACCGAGGAAACCGCTTACGATCCGCGCTCGCCTTATTCGGCCTCAAAGGCCGCGTCGGACCATCTGGTGCGCTCCTGGCATCATACCTATGGGCTGCCGGTGCTGGTCACCAATTGCTCCAACAATTATGGCCCCTATCACTTTCCCGAAAAGCTCGTGCCGCTGACGATCATCAACGGTCTCGAAGGCATGAAGCTGCCGGTTTACGGCACCGGCGGCAACGTGCGCGATTGGCTTTACGTCGAGGATCACGCCCGCGCGCTGCTGACCGTCGTCAGCGCGGGGCAGGTGGGAAAGACATATTGTATTGGCGGCCGGAGCGAGCGCACCAATCTCGATGTGGTCAAGTCGATCTGCGGGCTGCTCGATGAGCTTGCGCCCAGCAAGGCGATCGGACGCCGCGACGCGCTCATCACCTTCGTCACCGATCGCCCCGGCCACGATCTTCGCTACGCCATTGACCCCACGCGCATCTGCACAGAGCTTTCTTGGCAGCCGCAAGAGACCTTCGAGTCCGGATTGCGCAAGACCGTGGGGTGGTATCTGGCCAATCGCTCGTGGTGGCAGCCGATCCGCGAGGGCGTGTACGGCGGTGAGCGCCTGGGGGTCACAGCGTGATCCTCGTATTCGGCGGCAACGGCCAGCTCGGCCAGGAGCTGACGCGTTTGGGTGCCGCGCGCGGCATCCCGATGCATGCGCTGGCGCACGGCGAGGCCGATATTGCTGATCGCGGTGCGGTGACGGCGGCGCTGGCGCGCTGGAAGCCGGAGCTGCTGGTGAACGCGGCCGCCTACACGAAGGTCGATCTCGCGGAAACGAACATCGAAGAGGCGCGCAAAGGCAATGAGATTGGCCCCGCGGTGCTGGCCGGCGCCTGCGCCGCCGCCGGCGTTCTGATGGTGCACGTCTCAACCGATTACGTG
>JASHVC010000500.1 GCA_030039655.1 Xanthobacteraceae bacterium
TGAGCGAAATGCTTGATCAAGAGCTGGATCGGCAGCCCGCGCTGCACTTCGAACTGGTTGTAAATTCCCTGGCGCGCTTTCTCAAGCACCTCGTTGGAGAGGTCGGTGGCGATGATTTCAATGCGCCAGCCGGCAAGCGCGCCGTCCATCTCCTTGAGGCACATGGCGAGCGAATAAGGCTCCTGCCCGGTCGAGGCGGCCGCGCACCAGATGCGGATTGCCCGCGAGGACTGCCGCGCCGCGAGCAGCGCCGGCATCACCGTTGCGCGGAAATGCTCGAACGGCGTCTTGTCGCGAAAGAAGAAGGTTTCGTTGGTGGTCATCGCTTCGACCACCGCGGTCATCAGCGCCTCGGCGTTGCCGCGCTTGAGTGCAACCACCAGTTCGCCGAGACCGCCGAGGCCGGCCTTGCGCGCGACCGGCAGCAGCCGGCTCTCCACCAGGTACTGCTTGTCGGCAGACAGCACCAGGCCCGAGCGTTCCTTGAGGCTCTTGCGCAGGAAGTCGTAATCGAGCGGCGTCACGAGCGGTCTCCTGCGAACAGGCGGTTGACCTTGCCGGCGATCTGGCCGAGCGGCAGCACGGCCGAACACACGCCGGCCTGCGCCACCGCGCGCGGCATGCCCCACACCACGCTGGTCGCCTCGTCCTGGGCGATGACGCTGCCGCCGGCGGCCGCGACGTCGGCGGCGCCCAGCACCAGGAAGCCGTCGCGGGCGGTGATGTGCGCGAGCCGATTGAGCACGTCGATCTTGGTCTGCTGGTCGAAATAAATGAGCACGTTGCGGCAGAAGATCAGGTCGAAAATCCCCAGCGTCGAGAAATCCGACAAGAGATTGAGCTGCCGATATTTGACCATGGCGCGCATGCCCGGCGCGATCTGCCACAGGTCGCCCACTTGCGTGAAATGCTTGATCAGAAGCTGGATCGGCAGCCCGCGCTGGACTTCGAACTGGCTGTAAATGCCGGCGCGGGCCTTTTCCAGCACCTCGTTTGACAGATCGGTGGCGAGCATCTCGATGCGCCAGCCGGCGATATCGCGTTCCATTTCGCTGAGGCACATGGCGAGCGAATAAGGCTCTTGGCCGGTGGAGGCGGCCGCGCACCAGATGCGGATGGTGCGTGTGCTGCGCCGTGCGGCAAGGAGCGCCGGCATGATGATCGACGTGAAGTGATAGAACGGCACCTTGTCGCGAAAGAAGAAAGATTCATTGGTCGCCATCGCCTCGACGACCGCCGTCATCATGGCTTCGTCGCCGCGCTTGAGCTGGTTGACGAGCGCCGTGAGATTGACGAGGCCGGACTTGCGCGCAACAGGGAGAAGCCGGCTCTCGACCAGATATTGCTTGTCGGCCGTGAGGACGAGACCCGAGCGCTGCTTGAGGCATTTGCGCAAGTAATCGTAGTCGTGCGGCGTCACGTTCGGCCTCCCGAAAACAGGCCGAATATTTTGGGGGCAATCTCGTTGAGCGGAAGGACGGCCGAGCACAAACCAGCCTGGGCGACCGATCGCGGCATACCCCAGACAACGCTGGTTGCCTCGTCCTGAGCGATCATGCTGCCACCTGCGGCAACGATATCGGCGGCGCCGCGCATGCCGTCGTTGCCCATGCCGGTGAGAACCAGCCCAAGCGAGCCAGATCCCCACACATCCGCGGCCGAAGAGAACAACGGATCGACCGCCGGCTTGCAGAAATTGATCGGTGGATCGTCGCCGAGCGCGATCTTGACGCCGTTGCCGTCGCGCACAACGCGCATATGGCGGGCGCCCGGTGCCAGATAAACGCCACCGGCAAGGACCGGCTCGCCATGCTCGGCTTCATGCACACCCCTGCCGCTGGCGCGGCTTAAATGTTCGGCCAGCACCGCGGTGAAAGTCGGCGGCATGTGCTGGGTGATCAGCATCGGCGCACGATCGATGGCTCCGGGGAGCTTTTCGACCAGGACAGTCAGCGCCTGCGGGCCACCCGTCGAGGAACCGATTAACAGCGCGCGCGGCGTGGCGGCGGCGAACGGCCGCAGGGAGATTTCGCCGGCATCAGCGCGGCGTGGTCTGACGTCCGATGCGCGTGGCGGCGGCACGTGACCGCGCGGGGGTAGTTTTTCTCCGGGCGCCGAAGCCGGAGCTGATTTGCGAACGATCAGGCGTTTTCGGCTAAGTCCGCGGACCTTACCGATCAGCTCGCGACGAAACGCGGCAGAGGTCATAGCCTCGTAAGTAGTCTCCGGCTTTGGCACGTAGTCGGTCGCGCCGAGCGCAAGCGCGCGCAGACTCAGCTCAGCGCTGCGCCGCGTGAGCGTCGAAACCATGATGACGACGAGGTCGCGCCTCTTGCCGAGCAGTAATGGCAGCGCCGCAATGCCGTCAAGTTCGGGCATTTCCACATCGAGAAGGACAACGTCGGGATCGCTGGCTTCGAGCTTGTCGAGAGCTTCTTGGCCGGTGCGCAGCGAAGCCGCCACTTTCATGTCCGGCTCTGCCTCGACCCAGCGCGACACCATGCTGCGCGCCACGACGGCGTCGTCTACGATCATCACGCGGATCGGCCGCTCGGGGGCGGGTGCGCGACGCGCGGCTGCGAGGGCGGTACTCATGCGACTGAAACTTCTTGCACGCAGGCTTCCGAAAACGGCGGCCTCAAGCGGCTACCGCAACAGCCATTAAATCAATCCGACTTCCTGAAACTTCGCTTCGACGATGTCTTTGTCGAAGGGCTTCATGATGTACTCGTTAGCGCCGGCATGCAGCGCTCGCGCGATGTGCGCCACGTCGTTTTCCGTGGTGCAGAACACGACCTTCGGCCGGTCGCCGCCGGGCAGGCGGCGTAGAGCCCGCAGGAATTCATAGCCGTCCATCTTCGGCATATTCCAATCGAGCAGAATCGCGTCCGGCATGTGCTTTCGACACAACTCGATCGCATCTTCGCCGTTCTCGGCCTCACCGATCGTGAAGTCGAGCCCTTCGAGTATGCGCCGCGCCACCTTGCGGATGACACTGGAGTCATCGACAACCAAGCACGTCTTCATAGCGTCCTCACTGTTCTCTACTGCGCGGGCAAACCCGCTTTGATTTCCCCCGCCTTGGGTATCTTCAACACCGCCCCCATCACGCCGCCACCGCTTCAGTGTTGACGTCGAGTACGCGGTCGACGTCGAGCAAGACCAACAGCTGACCATCGAGCCGGTGCACTCCCGCGGAAACCCTGGCGAGCCTGCCGTCAAGATTGACTGGATTGGCTTCGATGTCGCCGTCCGACAGCCTCAGCACCTCGCCAAGGGTATCGACCAGAAGTCCGAATGACTCGCCGCACGACTCGATACCAATCGCCATGGGCGCTGAGCCTTCCTCGCGCGCCTGCAGGTCTAGTCGGCTGCGCATATCGATCGCAGTTACGATGCGGCCGCGGAGATTGAGCACGCCGGCAATCTGCGCACCGGCGAGCGGTACGGGCGTGATCCGGGCAGGCCGAAAGACCTCCTGCACGCGGGCGATCGGCAGGCCGAATATCAGCCCTGCGGTCGCGAACGTCACGTAATCGGTGAGCTGCGGATTGTCGTCCATCGCTGTTATGCTGCCCGATCGATATCGGTGCCCTGCTCCTTGATGGCCGCAATTAGTCCCGTCCGGTCGAACTTGGCGACGAAGTCGTGAAAACCGACTTCGCGTCCGCGCTCGATCGCGGCGGCGGAGACCATCGCGGTGATGGCGATGACCGGCAGATGCGCGGTGCTGGGGTTGGCGCGCAGCGTCTCGGCGAGCGCGAAGCCGTCCATTTCCGGCATTTCGATATCGGTGACGACGAGATCGAAATGCTTCTCCGACTTTAGCGCCTTGAGCGCCTCCGTGGCCGATCCGACGGCAACAACCTGGCAGCCGGCGGCCTTGATGAGCGGGGCCAGCATGTCGCGGAAAAAGGCCGAGTCGTCGACCAGGAGCACCCGGCGCTGTAGCTGATCCGTCGACGATTCTCGGCGGCGGAACCAGTCGGCGAACGCCTGCGGCAGGAAATGGCCGATGTCGATGATCTCCGTCGCGTTGCCCTTGACCACCGCGTAGCCGAGCACGCCCGGCTGTTCGCTTGCGACTTCGATATCAAGCCGATCGTCGACGATATCAACGATCTCGTCGACGAGGAGTCCCATGGAACGGCCGCGGTCGGAGAAGACCAGGATCGGCTGTGCACCCTCCTGCTTGAGATTCGACTGTGTGTCGATGCGCAGGAGTGGCATCAGCTGATTGCGGTACTGCACCAGATGGCGGCCGTCGGAGATTTCGATCTTGCGGCAATCGATCTCTTCAAGCCGCGTGACCAGGGAGAGCGGCACAGCCTTCGGCTGGCGCGAACCAGCGCGAAACACCAGCAGCGAAACCGCGTCGTCGGCCCACGTCCGCGCGCGATCATTCTCGTCCGGGCGGTCGTCGGACGCCGACTGCACAGCGCGGCCCAGCGCCTGCGCGATACCCTTCGGATCGACGATCATGATCACCGAGCCGTCACCCAGGATGGTGGTGCCGGAGAACGCAGCGATGTGGCCCAACTTCGAGGACATTGGTTTGATCACAATCTCCTCGGTGTGAAACACAGTGTCGACCACGATGCCGAAAATCTGGCTGCCGACCTGGGTGACGACGACGAAGCCGTCCTGGCCGTTGCCGTTGCCGCTGCCGAGCCGCAAGACGCTTTTGAGATAAAGCAGCGGCAACAGTTGGTTGCGCAGGCGAAGCACCGGCGCATCCTTGATGCGCTCGATGCGGTGCTCGCCGCCGGTGTTGGCGCGCACGAGCTCAAGCACGGAAAGCTGCGGAATGGCGAAGCGCTCGCCGCCCGCCTCCACGATGAGCGCGGACACGATCGCGAGCGTCAGCGGAATCTTGATGGTGAACTTGGTACCAGCGCCGGGAACCGATTGCAGATCGACCGACCCACCGATTTGCTCGATGTTGGCGCGCACCACGTCCATGCCAACGCCGCGGCCGGAAATGCTGGTGACATGCGCGGCGGTGGAAAAGCCGGGCAAGAAAATGAAATTGCAGATTTCGGCGTCGGACTTGGCCGCAAGTTCGGCTTCGCCGGCGAGCCCTTGCTCGAGTGCTTTCGCCCTGATCCGAGCAACATCGAGACCGCGGCCGTCGTCGGCAATCTCGATGATGATGTGCCCGCCCTGATGGAAGGCGGTGAGCCGGATCGTTCCCGCCGCGGCCTTGCCTGCCGCAAGGCGCTCTGCCGCGCCCTCAATGCCATGGTCGGCGCAATTGCGCACCAAATGCGTGAGCGGGTCCTTTACCAATTCGAGCACTTGGCGGTCGAGCTCCGTCTCGGCGCCGTGCATTTCCAGCTCGATGTCCTTGTCGAGCTCGGCACAGAGGTCGCGAACGACGCGCGGGAGTTTTTGCCACGCGTTACCGATCGGCTGCATACGCGTCTTCATGACGCCTTCCTGCAGCTCGGCGGTCACATTCGAAAGCCGCTGCAACGGGACTTTGAAGTCGGAATCCTCGTGCCGGCGCGCAATCTCGAGGAGCTGGTTGCGCGTGAGCACCAGCTCGGACACTGTCGTCATCAGATAATCGAGAGTGTCGACGTTGACGCGTATCGAACGACTGGCGACACGGTCGCCGCGTTCATCTTCGGGGCGATGTGGCCCTATTCTGTCTAGCGCTTCGACCTGCTCGGGCTCTTGCACTTTCTCGTGCGTGGCCGGCCGCAGGGCCGGATTAGTCTGCTGTCCCAGGCGGCCGAGATCGTCGATCAGGTCGCCGTCGCTGCCATCGGGCTCTTTCTGCTGCGCTTCGAGCTGGTCGAGGATGACCTTGATGCGATCGATGGTGGAAAGAATGACGGTGACGGCTTCCTCGGCGACCGGCATGCCGTCGCGAAATTTGCCCATCAGCGTCTCTGCCGCGTGGGCGAGCCGCTCGAGACGGGGCAATCCGAGAAAACCGCAGGTGCCCTTGATCGTATGGACGAGGCGAAAGATGTTACCAAGAATCTCGACATTGTTGGGCTCGCGCTCGAAGCGCACGAGCTCGGCGTCAACGCGATCAAGATTCTCGTTTGTCTCGGTTAGGAACTCGCGGAGCAGGTCGTCCATGAAGAGGCGCCCTCGTCGCCACCCGCGCTTGCACGTTCAGCACAAGCATCACGTGAAACCATCGCTACAAAGCGCACAAACGCGCGCGCCTTGGTCGCCAGGCACGCCGCGCCTGATCCGACCAATGCACTCTGTTGCCAAAGGGTTTAATTTCGGTTGCGCCACGGCCATCAGAACGGGCATTTGGCGAGCAATCAGCGCCGTCAGCGGGCGGTCACAACCGCCGTCTCCCCCTCGACGGCGCCCCCGATCGTCAGACCGCAATCGCGCGCCAAGATACCGGTGTAGAAAGGCTGAATGCCGTGGGCGTCCACGGGCTGGCTCGGGCTGCCGACGAGCAGTTCCGTCGTCGCAGGAGTCAAACGGGCGTTAACGCCCGACGCGGTAATGCGATAGCCCGGTCCGCCTTCGACCGGATCGACTGTAATGGTTCCCCCGCGCGGAATGGTGCCTACTCCCACGAGCAACATGTTCAACAAAAGCTTTACTTGGTTCTTTGGCTTTAGCTCGCGCGGCAGATTCCAGACGATTTTGATCTTTTCGTCTTCAAGAAGGCTGCGCGCCACCTTCTCGGCGTCCCCGGTATCGATCTGCGCCCCAGCCGATCCGGCCGCGCCGAAGGCGAGGCGGCAAAACTGCAGCTTGGCGGAAGCCACATGCGCGCTTTTCTTAATCAAATCGAGAGCGAATGTTTGCGTTTCTTCGTCCTTGTCCTCGTCGAGAACTTCAAGTCCATTGACGATGGCGCCCACCGGACTGATGAGATCGTGACAAACGCGCGAGCACAGCAGCGCCGCAAGATCGAGAGCGCCAAGCGCGATGGGACCGGAGGCAGTAGGGCCGGACATGGAAGGCTCCGCGCACACTGGATTCATCTGGTGGGTGTCACAGCACGCGCGATTCGGCAACCTTACCCCTGGCTGGGCGCGGGCCATACCGTACTGTTCGGAGTAGCCCGTGCCTAAACTCGACGCAGCAGCGTGCGCCGGGATGAAGGAGGCGCTCAGCACGATCGCCGTACACGCGGCGCTTGTAATCCGCGAGAAGGCCCACACAGACGGCATCCAGCGCAAGGCCGACGGCTCGCCGGTGACCGATGCAGATCTGGCGGCGGAAGCGGCGATCCGCGAGGATCTGACGCGACTGGTGCCGGCGCTGCCGATCATTTCGGAGGAACAGGCAACCCCACCGCAACCCCTGCCCCGCGACGCCGACTATTTCCTCGTCGACCCGCTCGACGGCACGCGAGAATTCATCGCCGGCCGGGACGAATATGCCGTCAACATCGCGCTCATGGCCGCTGGCGCGCCAGTCCTCGGCATCATCGCCGCACCCGCCCTCGGCCTGATCTGGCGCGGGATCGTAGGCTCCGGCGCCGAGCGTGTCGCCTTCACTGCCGACGGTACATGCGGGCCACCGGAGCCGATCCGGACGCGCTCAAGGCCCCAGGGCGAACTAGTCGCGCTGGTCAGCCGCTCGCACCTCGAGCCGCGTACCCAGGCGTTCCTCGACGGCCTGCCAAAGGTACGGGCGATCCAATGCGGTTCGGCGGTAAAATTCTGTCGCGTCGCCGACGGCTCAGCCGACCTCTATCCACGGCTGGCGCCGACGCGGGATTGGGACGTCGCGGCAGGTCAGGCGCTGGTGGAAGCGGCGGGCGGGCAACTACGTACGCCCGACGGCGCGCGGCTGGTTTACGGCACGCCCGACTTGCGAATACCTGGATTTATCGCCTGGGCGGATCCTACAAAGGCTTAGACTGACGACAGGCCACCTCGGGCGGCGGCGCTTTTCAAGATTGACGCTGCTTTCGTTTTTGCCGTGCTGCCGTCATAGTTTTAGCTAAGTGTGAAACTGATTCGGATCGGCTTCACACAAGCTAGGCGCGGCGAAGCGTTGAGCCCGGAGATGTCGATGAATTATTTGTTAAGAGTTGCGGTCGCCACTTTGTTCGTTGCCGGTCTCGTAGTTGCGCCTGCGTCCGCTCAATACACCGGTTCAGTCCAGTCTGCCCCGCTGGGGGCTGACATACCGTCGGCCGCGCCACCGCCTGGTCCGCCGCCGGCCGCGCAGCAGCAGCCACACGGCGACGAGTTCTCGCCGGGCGAATTGATCGATGCCGGGCACCACTTCTTCGGCGGCGTATCGCGCGGCCTCGCCTTGGTGGTGCAGAAGGCGGTCAGCCAATGGGGACAGCCCAACGGCTACATCTTGGGCGAGGAAGCCAGCGGTGCTTTCGTCGGCGGCCTGCGCTTCGGCGACGGCACGCTCTACACCAAGAACGCCGGCGACGTGCGCGTGTTCTGGGAAGGCCCAACGGTCGGCTTCGATGCCGGCGCCGACGGCGCGCGCACCATGATGCTGGTCTATAATCTGCCGCGCACGCAGGCGATTTACGACCGTTTCGGCGGCGTCAATGGGTCCGCGTATTTTGTCGGCGGCTTCGGCATGACGGCGCTGACTGCCAACGACATCGTGCTGGTGCCAATCCGCACCGGCGTAGGGCTACGCCTGGGCGCAAATGTCGGCTACCTGAAATTCACCTCGCGACCGACCTGGAATCCGTTCTGAGCCACACACTTCCCGTTAAGCACGGCGCGAAGGCTTTTGTTAACCCATTGGCGCGGCAAGCAAAGTCAATTTAGGTTAATGACTGGTGGATGTGCTAGGGTGGGACCGCTCGGACAGGGCGATCCCGTTCCCTACCTTCCCTCCCCTGTCCGTATCCGATGCAAACGATAAATCCTCGCCGATGCGCGGCCGAGGGAAGGCAGGGGAGTTGGAGGCGTAGATCGTGATCGAAATGATCATGTATTTCGGCATCGGCTTTCTGGCCGCGGCCTTGATCGCGCTCCTGTTCTTTCCCCTCGTGCACAACCGCGCCGTACGCCTGACCATGCGGCGGCTGGAAGCCGCAACTCCGTTGACCATCGCCGAAATCCGCGCCGACAAGGATCAGCTGCGCGCCGAGTTTGCCATGGCCACCCGGCGCCTGGAAATGAACGTCGAGCAGATGAAGGCCAAGACGACGGCGCAACTCGCCGAGCTGGGCAAGAAGAACGACGCCCTCAATCAGCTCAGGAAGGAACTCGGCGAAAAGACCGCGACGATCTTCTCTTTGGAAGAGCGCGACAAGACGCTCATCGAGCAGATGCGTACGACGGAGGAGGAACATGAACTCAAGAGCAGCTCGCTGCGCGAAGCCGAGCGCATCATTTCCGAAAAGGAGGCGGAGCTTTCCAAGCTGATCGCCGAGCTCGGCGACCAGTCGATCAGCGCCGACAGTCAGCGTGTCGAGCTTGCCGCCATGCGCGCGCAGGTCGAAGCCATGAAGATCAGCGCCGCCGAGTTTGAACGCAACATCAAGGAGGCCGAGGAAAGGCTGACACGCGAGCGCGGCACGTCCGCCGCGGCGACCACCGACTTAACCGATGCGCGTGGCAAGATCGACGAACTCAGCGCGCGTGTCGCCGATCTCGAGAAGCAGCTTGCGGCACACGTCGGCACAGCCGAAGCACTCAGCAAGGGC
>JASHVC010000501.1 GCA_030039655.1 Xanthobacteraceae bacterium
AAAGCGAATTGCGCCGCTTGTCACACCGGTTGGGCCTTCACCGACTCGTCGTTTCACGATATCGGGACCGCCCACGATGACGACGTCGGGCGCGGCAGATTGTTTCCGAGCTCTACGGCGCTGAAGTATGCGTTCAAGACGCCGACGCTCCGCGACGTTGCCCATCGTGCGCCCTATATGCACGACGGTTCAGTGCCGACTCTGGAAGCCGTGATTGATCTCTACAATCGTGGCGGTATCGACCGGCCGAGCCGCGACGTGGAAATCCACCCGCTGGGATTGAGCGCCGAGGAAAAAGCGGACCTTATCGCCTTCTTGCGCACCCTGACCGGCGCGTATCAGCCGGTTTCACTTCCGCTGCTGCCTCGCTGACCCCAGCCGCGGCCAAAATACTCAAATCATAACGGGTAATGCGCATCCGATAAGCGCGAAGCCGCCCAGCAGCAGAAAGCCGGCAAGGGTCTCAACCGTCTCCGTATTCGCCGGAAATCGCTTCGAGAGACACGCGACGACGCTTCCGATCGTCGCAATAAGCAAGCCAGCCGTGCCAACCATGGCAATCTCCAGACGCTTTGCGAAACGAGCGAGCGTCATCTTCTAACGGCCAGCGTTTGCCATCGGCCTATGCCAGAGCTGTCAAATCTCCTCGAATTTTCAGGACTTCGTAAAGGTTAACCAAAGTACAAGACCGTCGGTAAAAGGTTACCAAGTTGCTAAAACTTGTGGTAAAGAAAGCCTAACAGGCCAGTAAACCGCGTGCGGCGGCGCTCCTGGTGTCTGTCATTTGGAAGCCTGGAGGGGCCCTCCATTGAATCGGTTTGCCAAGTGGCTGCTGCCTTCAGCAGCCACGGTTTCATTATCGTGCCTTGTCGACGTTGTCTTTTCCGGATCAGCGAGCGCCCACGTCAAGTGGTTCTGCGCTTTTGATGTCGCGGAACAACCGGTCGTGCTGGAACACGTCCTCAATCATTCTTTCGAGGCGCTCACCGGCCTGTCCATTCTCGGTCTCATGACCGGCGCCATTCTGGAGCAGCCTCCGGTGGGACCTGCCTTGCTTCGCGCCCTCGACCTCGCGACCGGTTGGCTGCGCGGTCACATCGAAATCATTGCGCGCGCGGCCACCGCATTCTTCTTCATCTCGATCTGGGCGATCGGCGGCATCCTGCTCACGCCCGAACTCAAGACCAACTCAACGCTGGTGGGCGCCATTCAGCTCGGCATTGCGGCGGGCATGGTGTCGCGCAAGACCATGCCGCTATCGGCGTTAGGAATTTTTGTGCTGTACGACATCGCGATTTGGCAGGATGGGGTGTTTCATCTGGCGGATTACCCGGTGTTTCTTGGCGTGGCCGCCTACCTAGCTTTGCTCGGCGGCCAGACAAACTTTTTCGGTATACGCCCGATCGATATATTACGCTGGGCCGCGGGGATCACGCTGATGTGGGCCTCTATCGAGAAGTGGGCCTATCCGGAATGGACCTACCCGCTTTTCGTTTTGCACCCCGATATGTCGTTGGGATTTACGCCCGAGTTCTACATGCGGGCTGCGGGCGCGGTCGAGTTTGCTCTGGCGTTTTCGTTGATCTGGACGCCGCTCGTGCGTCGCGTCGGCGCAATCATGCTCACTGCGATGTTCGTGAGCGCGGTTTTTCCGTTCGGCAAGATCGATTTGATCGGGCATACGCTGATCGTGGTCGCACTACTTGCCATCATCGCCGATGACGGCGGTCGACCAGCTGAGGCCCGGCTGCGCTATTCCTGGATCATTCCCGTGGCCTATGCGTCATCGCTGGCGCTATTTCTGGCAGCGTACTATTTCGGCCACGAGTTGCTGTTCGGTACCACCGTATTGTGACGGCGGCCGTACCGCAAATTACTGGACGTGCACCACAAGCAGCATTTTGGGATGGATGGCGCATAGCACATTGAAGGTGCCGGCGGCGGTGAAAACGACGGGCGTTACGGTGCCCGGTGTTTGATCGCCGGAATCGAATGAGAATGTCGGCGAATCGATGTAGGCGTGATGCAGCAGATCGCCGTCGTCGTTGACAATCTTTATAGTCTCGCCGCGCTTGATCGTCATTTCGCCGGGATGAAATTCACGGCCCTTCTGTGAGACGATGTATTCCGGCGCTGCCAAGACCACGGCAACACCGAGCGCGGTCAACGCACCCGCCAGAAAAGCGATCGCCATTGGACGGCGTGCTCGCTCGAACTCTGTTTTCAGACTCATCGTTGCCTCGTTGTTTGTTCGCGACAAAGGTGTATGAATTTTCAGGCAACTTGAGGCGAGGCGGTTAAGGCGCCGTTAAGGACCCCCCTAAGATGGCCATGGCCGCTGCAAGGCCCTTAACGGCGGAGCCGTATAAGTCGGTACGTCCGTTATCGGGTGGGCGTGCACGGCTTTCTCATCATGCTCCAGTGGTCGGTCGGCGGGATCGGTGGCCTTTTTTCCGGCGGTCAGCACGGAGCATCCGCGCTGCGCATGAGTATTCGCGGCCGCATTCTGATCGCTTTCCTGGTTATGAGCGTCATCACGGCTGCTGTCGGCGCCTACGCCACGATGGGCGTGCGCAACGCCGGCCAGCTCGTGGACAAGACGTTCGACGAATCTCTGATGTCGATCAACTATGCGCGCGCGGCGGCGGCCGATTTTGCCGCAATGCGAGCCGCATTCTCGCGCCGATGGATCTCGACCGATCCAGTCATGCGAACCGCGTTGGACCACGACATCGAGAAGCTGAACAAATCGCTGTCACAGGACATCGCGATCGCCTCGCAACGCTCGCAATCAGCTCGGGCCAGAGAGGCTGCCGAAAACGTCGAACACGCGGTCGCCGAATGGAACGGCGTCTGCGACCGCCTCATCGGCTCCGCCAAGGCTGACGTCAATTGGGCGACGCTCGACCGTTACGCCGCCAAGGTGGACGACCAGATCGATCTTCTGGTGAATTACACCGCCGGCGACGGCTTTCTATATCGGCAAAGCGCACGTGCCGCGGTTGCGCGCGACATCCAGCTCAATGTTGCCAGCATCATGCTGGCGCTGGTGCTTTCGGCGCTGGTGGCGGGCACGCTGGCGCGGCGGATCGTCGGGCGCGTGGCCGCTGCATCGAATATCGCCGAGCAGATCGCCGCTGGTCAACTCGACATCGTGGTGCCCAAAGGCGGCACCGATGAACTCGGCGGCTTGCTGGCCGCCATGGGGGTGATGCGCGACAACATCAAAGCGATGATGGAGCGCGAGGTGGCGCAGCGCCGCTCTGCCCAGGCTCGCCTCGCCGACGCGCTGGAGAGTTCGCAAGAAGGCGTCGTGGTGGTGGACGCCAACGACACCATTGCGCTGGCCAACGCCAAAGCGGTGGATCTTTTCGGCATCGCGCCGCACCTGCTTACGCCGGGTATTCCGCTCACCCAGGTGCAGCCGGCGCTGGAGCATGCGGTCGCATCCGGACATGTCTTGATGCAGCGCGACGGCGAGGTGCAGGCGACCAGCGAGGCGCTGATGCTCGACGGGCACTGGCTGCGCGTCAGCCGCAGCCCCACGAGCGATCATGGCTTCATCGTGCTGTGTAGCGATATCACTCGCATGAAAGAGCAGGAACGCAGCCTACTCGAGCGGAAGGTGCAGCTTGAGCAGGTGAACGTGCAGCTTGACCTCGCCCTCAACAACATGACGCACGGTCTGTGCATGTTCGATAGCGAACGGCGGCTCACGATCTGTAATGAGCGCTACGCCACGATGTACGGGATTCCGGCTGAGCTGACGAAGGCGGGTACGCCACTCTATGCCATCTTGCAATATCTCATCGACAAAAAGACCTTCGCGGAGAGCGCAGAAGAGACATTTGCGGGCATCAATGCGCGGGCCAAAATTGGTTTTTCTCAGCTGGTTAAGTCATTTACCGATGGCCGCCTGATTTCC
Source organism: Xanthobacteraceae bacterium (assembly GCA_030039655.1). The sequence goes on from JASHVC010000501.1 coordinate 3,926, forward strand.
ATCTCCTATCAGGGTACTGCTGACGGCGGATGGGTGGCGATCCATGAGGACATCACCGAACGCCAGAAGGCGGAAGCGCACATTGCCCATCTGGCAAGGCACGATCAGTTGACCGATCTACCCAATCGCGCCTTTCTGCGCGAGGAATTGGAAAAGAGGATTCGGCGGCTGCGCCATGGCGATAAATTCGCGGTTCTTTGGCTGGACCTCGATCGATTTAAAAGCGTCAACGATTCGCTTGGGCACCCTATCGGCGACAAGCTGTTGAACGCGGTGGCGAGCACCTTGATCAACTGCATCGACGGCAGCGACTTCGTGGCACGGCTTGGCGGCGACGAGTTTGCGATCATCCAGGGAGATATCAATCGCCCGGAGGAGAGCGGCGTCCTGGCGAACCGCATCATCGAACGGCTGGGCATGCCTTTTGAAATCGAAGGACAGCAACTGAATATCGGTGTGAGCATCGGCCTGGCGATGGCGCCGACCGACGGAAAGAACGCCGATCAATTGCTCAAGAACGCCGATTTGGCAATGTATCGCGCCAAAGCGGATGGACGCGGCTCGTATTGCTTCTTTGAAGCCGAAATGGACGCACGCATTCAGGCAAGGCGTGCGCTCGAACTCGAGTTGCGAAGCGCGTTGGCGGCCGGCCAGCTCCAGCTCTACTACGAGCCCCTGGTCAACGCCAAAACCGGCGAAGTGCGCTGTTTCGAAGCGCTGCTGCGCTGGTTCCATCCACGGCTTGGCGCCATCCCGCCCAGCGAATTCATCCCGCTCGCGGAGGAGTCCGGCCTCATCGGGCCGCTCGGTCAATGGGTCCTGCGCTCTGCCTGCGCGGAAGCAGCGAAATGGCCGTCGCGTTTTCGCGTCGCTGTCAACCTGTCGCCCATTCAGTTCAAGAACCTGAATCTGGTCAAAAGCATTCTTGGCGCGCTCGCTGGGTCCGGTCTGCCGGCGTCCCGCCTGGAGCTGGAGATCACCGAATCCGTGCTGCTCGAAGCCGACTCCAGGACGCTCGCGATCCTGCACGAGCTCCATTCGCTCGGCATCCGTATCGTCATGGATGATTTCGGCACCGGCTTCTCGTCGCTCAACTATCTGCGAAGTTTCCCGTTCGACAAGATCAAGATTGACCAGACGTTCGTGCGCGATATGTCGAAAAGCAGCGACTCGGTGGCGATCATCAAATGCATCATCGATCTGGGGCGTGCGCTGCACATCGAAGTGGTTGCCGAGGGCGTCGAGACCGAAGAACAGCTTGAGTTGCTGATGGCCGAAGGTTGCACCGAGATGCAGGGTTATTACTTCAGCAAGGCGGCGCCGATCGAGACCTTCGAGAAGATTCTCACCGAGCGCAACGGACGGATCGAGCTGGCGGCCTAGGCGCGCCTCACGCCGGCGCCGCCGCGATTCGGAGTCGATCTAAACAAACAAAAGAGCAGAGCGGACG
>JASHVC010000502.1 GCA_030039655.1 Xanthobacteraceae bacterium
GGCACGCTCACCATCGATGCCGGCGCCGTAGCAGCGCTGCGGCGAGGTAAAAGCCTGTTGCCCGCCGGTGTGACGCGTGTGGACGGCAGCTTCGCCCGCGGCGATGCGGTGATCATCCGCGGCCCTGACGGCGCAGAAATCGCCCGCGGCCTGTGCGCCTATGACGCCGACGATGCAAAAAAAATCAGCGGCCGCTCATCGACGGACATCGCTTCCATCCTCGGCTTCAGCGGCCGCTCCGAAATGGTTCATCGCGATGATCTGGTCGTTGGCCGCGAATGAATACCGTCGCTTCCAGTGTTGTGAGATTTACGATGGCGACTTGTGCAAATACGAGGTCTTCTATGTTGCGTGTGTCTAAGCTCACGACCATGTGCCTGGCGCTGACGGCCATGCTCGCGCTTGCGCCCCCTAATGCGTTTGCCCGCGGCGGTAGCCACGGTGGCGGTCATCCTGGCGGTGGGCATTTCGGCCGTTCCCACGGCGGCGGCCCCGGCGTGGGGTTCGGGTACTATCCGTACTATGGTTACGACCCAGGCTGCGTCTGGGTGCGCAAGCTGGTGCCAACGCCTTATGGGCTGCGCTGGCGGCGGGTACCCGTATGCAACTGATGCATTGAGAGTTCGGTCGAAAAGGAAGAGCCGGGCGCCATCCCTAAGGAAGGGTCCGCGCGCCCGGCTCTCTACACTGCCACGTGTAAAACTCGACCTCGAGACGCCACTTGAGACGCTATCGCCTCACGCCACGACGACTAACCGCTGGCTCGTCGATCCGTTCCCGACCAAGACACACGTCGTCGAAACGTGGTTACGAAAAGATGAACCCCGGTCGCTAACGCGGCCGGGGCTCTAAACGCCGGGTGATTGAGGGTGAGGGGCTGGGGGGCTTCGCCCGGCGCTCATCCCAACAACGTCACTCTTCTCGACTCGTTCCGCCGACGGCGGCAAATTTTTTTGCCCTGGTTCCGCGTTGGTTCAGGCCACGATTGTCAGCCTGGGGGACATTGGCGGGCTGCCGACGCCGCAATGCGCGGGCCCGGCTGGTCCGATCGAGCCTAGCGGGAACATCAACTCGCTGTCCGCCAGGCATAATCACGTAGCGCGACGAGACGCGTAGATGTCCGTACTGGCCGCCTCGACCCTCCACTACATAAACAGCACCAACTGGAAAAGATCGCGGCAGGCGGCTCCATTGACGGTCTATTCGGAAGCGCATTGGTTCCTCCACAGGAACACCCTGGAGGTAAATTGCGACTACATTTGCCCGGTTCCCTGAGCCACGGCGTTTAGACAGAATGGCCTGTGGATAATTGTGGATAACTCCTCGTTTACCGGCGCCTCGCCGGACGCCCTCATACATGCTAGAGACCGCGCAATATCCGATGGAATAGGCCATGAACGCCCCGCTCAAGGCGGTACCCGGTTCGACTAAGCTCGAAGTCACCATGCGGAACCTCGGGCGCGACGCGCGTGCGGCCGCCCGCGTGCTCGCGTTGGCGCCGGCGGCGCAGAAGAACCGTGCGCTTGCGGCCATGGCCAAAGCTATCCGCGGATCTCGCTCCGCCATCCTGGCCGCCAACGAGCAGGACGTGGCCGAGGCAAAGTCCGCGGGTGCCAGCGCTGCCTTTGTGGATCGGCTCACGCTTCGGCCTACCGGTATCGAGGCGATGGCGGCCGGCCTCGAAGTGATCCGCAAACTGAAAGACCCGGTCGGCACCGTGACGGCTTCGTGGCGGCGGCCCAACGGCATGCGCATCGAACGGGTGCGCGCGCCCCTCGGCGTTGTCGGCGTGATCTACGAGAGCCGCCCCAATGTCACGGCCGACGCCGGCGCGCTTTGTCTCAAGGCCGGAAACGCCGTCATCCTGCGCGGCGGATCGGACAGCTTTCGTTCGTCGCGGGCGATCCACGCCGCGCTCGTTGAAGGTCTGCTCGAAGCCGGGTTGCCCGCCGCCTCCATTACGCTAGTGCCGACCCGCGATCGCGAGGCCGTCGGAATGATGCTCGCCGGACTCGATGGCGCCATCGACGTGATCGTGCCGCGCGCCGGCAAAAGCCTCGTCGGCCGCGTGCAGGCCGAGGCGCGCGTGCCGGTGTTTGCGCATCTGGAAGGCGTCTGCCACGTCTATGTCGACCGCAACGCGGATCTGAAGATGGCTAAAGCCATCGTGCTCAATGCCAAGATGCGGCGGACCGGCGTGTGCGGGGCGGCCGAGACCCTGCTGGTCGACCGCGCCGGCGCGCCGAAACTGCTCAAGCCGCTCATCACCATGCTGATCGACGCCGGCTGCGAAATTCGGGGCGACGCCGCCGTGCAGGCGATCGATGATCGCGTGAAGCCCGCTCGCGAAGCGGATTGGGGCACAGAGTATCTGGATGCCATCATCGCGGCGGGCGTGGTCGACGGCGTCGATGCCGCCATCGCCCACATCGAGCGGTACGGTTCGCATCACACCGACGCGATCGTGACCGAGGACAAGAAAGCGGCCGAGAAATTCCTGCGCGAAGTGGACTCGGCGATCGTGTTGCACAACGCATCCACGCAATTCGCCGATGGCGGCGAGTTCGGCTTTGGCGCCGAGATCGGCATTGCCACCGGGCGGCTGCATGCGCGCGGCCCGGTCGGCGTCGAACAACTCACCTGTTTCAAATATCGGATACGTGGCAGCGGTC
>JASHVC010000035.1 GCA_030039655.1 Xanthobacteraceae bacterium
AGCAGGCATCGTTCGACGCGTCCGGCGCATTTTCGATCTTAGCGCGGATCCGCGTTCAATCAGGGATGACCTTGGCCGAGACCCCCTGCTTGCGCCACTCGTCGCGAAGTGCCCAGGTCTGCGGGTCCCAGGCGCCTGGGACGGCTTTGAGGTCGCCGTTCGCGCGATACTCGGTCAGCAAATCACCGTCGCCGCAGCGGTGAAGCTCGCAGCGAAGCTGGTCGCCGAGTACGGAGAACCATTGAGGTCCGTTTGCGGAGATGGACTGACACACATTTTCCCGACGCCGCACAGAATAGCGCAAGCCAGTTTGCATGGGATGCCGGCTGCTCGTGCACAAGTGCTATCGTCAGTCGCCAACGCAGCTTCAGCCAATCCGAATTTCTTTAGTCCCAGCCACACTTTAGAGGACGCAGTTGCCAAACTCCGCTCGATCCGCGGTATCGGCGAATGGACTGCACAGTACATCGCCATGCGTGTCTTGAGTGAGCCGGACGCCTTTCCGGCAGCGGATGCCGCGCTTCTGCGGGCACTAACTCAGGCTGATGGAGGCCGACCCAACTATGCTGAGGTGGTCGCAAGGGCCGAGGCTTGGCGGCCGTGGAGAGCCTATGCGGCCCAACATCTTTGGACCATGGACGCTCGGACAGCCAAGGCGAACACACGCAGCAGCCCCAAGGACGATGTCGATGTCTACCCCGATAGCGCCTCAAATCCTGTACGCAGATCGCTTCGAGAGCACGATCGGAACACTGATTATCATCTATGATCGTGAAGGACACGTGCGCGCCCTGGACTTTCTCGACTTCGAGTCTCGGATGCGGCATCTCCTCCGGCTTCATTATGGAGTGGAAGGAGATGACTTCGCTATAAAGGAGCGTGCAGCACCGGTCGCAATCCGCCGCGCGATGAACGACTATTTCCTGGGCGATCTCGTCGCTATCAACTCTATCCCCGTGACGACCGGAGGCACGTCGTTTCAACGCGACGTTTGGGCGGAACTCAGAACGATCCAAGCCGGAACGACGCTGAGTTATGGGGCGCTGGCGCGTCAGCTCGGGCGCCCGAAATCTGTCCGTGCGGTTGGCTCGGCCAATGCCGCAAACCCGATTGCCATTGTGGTTCCCTGCCATCGGATCATCGGTACTGATGGAAGTCTTAGCGGTTATGGCGGCGGTATCAGCCGGAAGCGCTGGCTGCTCATTCACGAGGGCGCTGCCTTGGAGAAGTCTGCGACGCGACGTCTTCCGGAAGCGCCATGAAAACGAGCTACGAGCTTCTCAAAGTCTTGTGATTTCCCGCTGTCGACTCTTTGGCACACCTACAGTCTATCCCATTTCAAACAGCTGATGCACCGTTGTGGCGACTGATAAGTCAATTGACGGACCAACAGCATCAAGCGTCTTCCATCGGCTCGTTACTTTATTGCACACATGGCGTCGGCGCGTGCGTGACCGATGTTCGCTTGCGGCTATGTGTGACCGCGCGCTCCAGGATATTGGGTTGACGAGATGTGAAAGAGAGCTCGAAGTCCGTAAACCATTCTGGCGCGCTTAGCACGGGCCGGCTCGCTGCTTGATACTGCGCTTGGTCTATTGCCGTCGCTTCTCTAATCGGCCGGTTGGGGTCAAGCGCTTTCAGACTATCCATTGTGACGGTGCTTCGGTCACTCGCGGGCGCGTGCTTCTCTACGGAATGGGCACACCAGACCTTCCATCATGGCTCATGGCACGGCCGCAACCACCATAACTTCAACGAGCATCCCAGGTCGCCAAAAGTCCGTGGTGAGGCAAGCCCGCACCGGAGGATTTTCCGGATCGACCCATTCATTCCAAACAGAGTTGTGATCTTCGAACAGACGCATGTCAGCGATCCAGACCTGGGCGCTTAGTAGCTTTGATTTGTCGGTCCCCGCGAGGTTGAGAAGCTCATCGACGCGTCGCAACACTTGAGCAGTCTGCGTTTTTATATCGCCGACAATCGGGTTGGGGGTGATGCCGGCAAGATAGGTGACGTTGCCGTGAACGACTGCCTGGCTAATGATCGGATGACCGCGATTCTCGTCTGTTATCTGTCTAATTTCGTGACGTATGATCGACATGATATATTCTCTTTCTGTGGATTGAGTACCTCGAAGTCTTTTTTTGAAACCGCTTACGCGAATGGAAGCATGACAATCGAGCCCATTGTCTTGCGTCCGCCAATAAACTTGTGTGCGGTTGCAGCCTCTCGAAGCGGAAAGGTTTTGGCAACGTTGCTCACCACGATCCCTTGTGCGACTGCATCGAACAGAGATTTTGCTGCGGCGTCGATTTCGCTTCGGTTCGACATGAAATTCGTAAGTACCGGACGGGTGATAATGAGAGACCCGCGGGCGCCTAAATCCTCGACCAGGTTGATTGGATCAGGAACGCCTGACGCCTGGCCGTAAGCTGCGCACATACCGACCGGCCGCAAGCAGTCGAGTGACTTTTGCAGCGTGTCCTTGCCAATCGACTCATAGACAACGTCAACGCCCTTTCCATCCGTAAACTCACGCGTGACAGCTACGAAGTCTTCCGTCGAGTAATTGATAACGTGATGACACCCTAGATTTCGAGCGATCTCGGCCTTCGCGTCGGTACTAACAGTACCGATCACAGTGGCTCCGAGATGCCGCGCCCAAGGACAAAGAACGTGGCCCATGCCGCCAGCAGCCGCATGGATCAGAACATAATCTCCCGGCTGCACCTTGTGCGTACGATGCAGAAGATACTGCGCGGTCATTCCCTTCAGGGTTAGTCCTGCCAGTTGAACGTCATCCAACGGCAAGTCTTTTGGAACCTTGATCAACTTGTCGGCCGGATACAGGCGCTCCTGACTATAAGAACCGAGTGGAGGAAGGCAGGTGCAAACTCGGTCGCCGGCGGAGAATCCGGTGACACCCGGACCTAATTCCACGACCTCGCCCACTCCCTCGGAACCGAGGACAACCGGAGGATCACCGACGATTGTCGGGTGCGGGATGCCCGCACGATGGTACGTATCAGCAAAATTTACGCCAACGGCCGTGCTGCGAAGACGTACTTGGCCACGCTCGGGAGCCCCGACTTTGGTTTCCTCCCACACGAAGTTGTCCGGAGCGCCTTTCTTGTAGATTACCGCAGCCATTCCCATGATGCGTTCCTGTTGTTTTTAACATCGTTGCAACGATCCACCTAGCTGCGAGGTTCGCAATTGTCTCGCGCGAACAGTTTGGCCTACGCCGAACTGTCCTCGATTGATATGCTTCGGTATCAGCGATAGGGTTAAGGATGGTCGCGGCGGCTAATCTGGTGGAAGTAGCCGCTCTCGTGGGTGACACTGCGCGAGCGACGATGTTGAACGCCCTTATGGGCGGCCAGTCGCTGACAGCCACTGAGCTTGCTTACTGCGCCCATGTTTCTCGCTCGACGGCGAGCGGCCACCTGAGCAAGCTGGTTGCCGCGCGACTTTTGACGGTCATTCGCGACCGCCGCTTCAGCTATTATCGGATCGCGTCACCGCTGGTCGCGACAATGCTGGAGAGCATTAAGGTCGTCGCCGCCATTGAGGTGCCACCCCGCCTTCATCCACGGTCAGCAAACGACGAGGCACTCCGCTTTGCCCGAAGTTGCTACGATCACTTGGCTGGCCAGCTAGGAGTCGCTGTTACCGATGCACTTGTGGCCATGGGGCACATCGTGCTCACTGATGAAGGCGGTGAGGTCACGTCTTCGGGTGGGCATTTCCTTTCCGCGTTCGGCGCTGATCTGAGGCAGCGCACTCGGCGGATTTTCTGCCAGCCTTGTCTCGACTGGAGCGAGCGCCGTTTTCATCTCAAGGGACTTGTCGGAGCTCGAATTCTGGATCGCCTCTTGGAACTCGGATGGCTCAAAAGTGTATCGGGCAGCCGTGCACTCCAACTAACGTCGCCTGGAAGGATGGGCTTGTCCGAAATCTTCCAGATCGACATAAACAACGAGGGCGTGCCAACCGGGCGATTATGCGACCCGCGACGGCTGACAGCTTAGGCTGAGCGAAGCGCCATATCGCGCGAATGCTGTAGTGCCAAAACGACGCGAATGATGTGGTGGACGACGCCCGCTCCCCAGCAACGCATTGCCGTAGGGTGATCGTTGCGAAGAATCACATGAGGGAGTCATCCAGATGCAAATTACCACAATCGGTTTGGATATCGCCAAGAACGTGTTCCAAATTCACGGCATCGACGTAGAGGAAAAGGTCGTCATCCGGAAGCAACTCCGGCGCGGCCAGATCATTGGGTTTTTTCAGGGACTGTCGTCGTGCCTTGTTGGCGCTGCACACCGCGATCGGAATAGGATTTTCAAATTGCTCGCGACATGATCGGGCCGCACTCGGTATCTAGTCGCTCCCAGATTGTGATCGCCGATCAGGTGGGCCCAGCGGAGCGATGGGTAGAGGGACTTTGAGTCAGCCATAGCAGGCAAAAGAACGAATAACCTTGCTGTCGGCTCCGAACTCGCACGTCTCGGTCGCTTGCTGGCCGCGGTGGTTGCGGTAAAGGATCGTCAGACAATCATAACCGACGCGCACGTCAATGAACTCGAATTTTAGATTAAGCTGCGCCGCGAGGCCTTTGGCCCAATAGGCCCGGAGCGCCGCCAGGCCGGAGATACGGCCATTGCCGACGAGCTGCTGGGCAAAAGGCGACAGAAACACGATATCGCCCGCGTAATGTGAAAGGATGCGGTCAAGATCATGGCTGTTCCACGCCGCGATCCATTCCGCCGCGAAGGCGCGCGCGTCATCGATCGTCATGGCCGAGGCTCCCTTATCCGGGTGGCAGGCCGGCGATGGGAAGGCGACTTACGCTTTGCCGACCACGCCAGCAGAAATATCACGCGGTCCTGATCGTCAAGTTCAAACAGGTCGCTCACCGTCACGCCGGTTTCGCAGCGAAATATCATGCAGATGGTGTTCACGCCCAACAGCGCGTCAACCAGCTCGAAGTGAAGCCCGGGGGCCTGTAAGCCGATCGCGTAATACTCCCGAACCTCCGCTTTGCCACGAAGCAAACCGTCGACGCTGCGTGCCAAGTCTTCATCGTCCCCTCCGAAT
>JASHVC010000503.1 GCA_030039655.1 Xanthobacteraceae bacterium
CGGCCGGCCTCGCGATCTTCCCCGCCGCAACCTTCGATATTTCCGGTCTGACCAACGGCGGCAGTAGCGTTCAGTCGCTCCAGAGCCCTGGAAACAGCGGCGGCACAATCTATCTCGGCAGTAACACGCTTACCGTCAATACGAGCCCAAGCAATGGCAGCAATTTTGCCGGCATCATCTCCGACTGCGGCACCACCGGCACTGCATGCATCGGCAATGGCGGCACAAACACAGGCGGGTCGCTAAATGTGACCGGTACCGGCACGCTGACATTGTCCGGCGCCAACACCTACACGGGCGCGACGACGATCAACGGCGGCAATCTGTTGGTAACTGGAAGCATCAACGCTTCGAGCGCTGGCGTAACGGTCAATCCAGGCGGAACCCTGTCGGGTACCGGCAGCGTCCCGGGCGTCACAGTCAACAATGGCGGGACACTCGCGCCGGGACCCGGGAGCGCCCCGACCGCAACACAGGCCCTTACCGTCAACGGAAGTCTCGTACTCTCGTCCGGCGCAAATTACGCGGTCAATATCAGCGGCAGCAACTACAGCACGACGAATGTAACCGGCAGCGCCGTACTTGCAGGAACACTCACAGCCTTAGTGACCAACGGCAGCAGCCTGTCCGCCGGAGAGACGTTCACCGTTCTCGACGCAGCAGACGGTTTGGGCGGAACGCGGTTCTCAAGTTTTGCCCTCAACGGCAGCCTTGGCAATCTCGTACCCTACCTCACCTACACGACTGACGATGTCGTTCTGAACCTTTCCGCGGGAGGATTTGTCTGGAGCGGCACGGGCGCGAATACCAACTGGAGCAACGGCGGCATCAACGGCAACTGGGCCGGCGCAGCGCCGCCGAACAGCGCGACTGCGGTTGCCGTTTTCGGCGGCTCCGCAGGCGCAAATACCACTGTGACCGTTGACTCAGCGTTCACCGTCGGTGCGCTGCAGTTCAACTCCGGCGCACCGACGTTCACGTTCGACATCAACGGCCCAAATTCTCTCACTATCGCCGGAAATGGCATCGTCAACTCTTCCAGCAACGCGCCAGTCTTCAGCGTCAATGGCGCTTCCTTGCAATTCCAGAATTCGGCCACGGCCGCCAATGCGATCATCAGCAACACCAACGGAGGCACAACGGTATTTCTGAATTCCAGTACGGCCGGCAACGCTACCATCGCCAATAGCGACAGCTACGGCAGCGGCGGGACGACTACGTTTGGAACGCTCAACGGGACCGATACAGCCTCGGCAGGGACCGCCAACATCGCAAATAATAATGGAGGAACGACGCAGTTCTACGCCAACACCAGCGCTGGGTCCGCGGCCATCACCACAAACAGTGGAGGCCTGACGCAATTTTTAGGCGCCAGCACGGGCGGCAGCGCGACTTTTATCACGAGCGGCACCGGCATCGTCGATTTTTCTGGCACCAGCAACAGCAACCTTTCAGCTGGCGCGATTGAAGGCGGCGGAGAGATCAAACTTGGCGGCAACACGCTGACCGTCACAGCGCCCACCGGGGTGTTTTCGGGAATGCTGGGCTCAGGCGATAGCGGAGGCTTCACGATCGGAAGCGAGACGCAGACATTGAGCGGGGCAACACTCGGTTATTCCGGCGCAACGACGATCAACAGCAGTGCCGCTCTCGTTCTGACGACACTTCCCACGATGAATGGCCCGCAGAGCACGACTTTTGCAGAGTTGAGTAACGTCGTTGACAACGGCACGTTCGACATTAGCGGCAACGGCATCAATACGACAATCGGAGCCTTATCCGGCAGCAATGCCGGAGCAACCGTCAACCTCGGCGGCAGCTCCCTGACGATCATCGCTGGTGGCGGCAACTTTGCTGGAACGATCAATAGCACGGGCGGCGGCCTGACGATCGACATCGCCGTGCCCAACGGCACGCAGACACTGACAAACAGCAATGGTTATACCGGCACGACCACGATTACCTCTGGAACTCTGGCACTCGCGACCGCGAACGGAACCTCGGGCTCGATCACCTCATCAAGTGGTGTAAACGACAACGGCACCTTCAGTATTTCTGGCCTGAGCAGCGGTACCTCGATCCAGAGCCTGTCCGGCAACGGCGCCGTCGTCCTTGGCAATAATACGCTGACGATCACAGGAGGCGGCGGCAGCTTTGCTGGAGGGATCAATAGCTCCAGCAACACGGGCGGCCTGACGATCGACATCGCCGCGCCCAACGGCACGCAGACACTGACAAACAGCAATGGTTATACCGGCACGACCACGATTACCTCTGGAACTCTGGCACTCGCGACCGCGAACGGAACCTCGGGCTCGATCGCCTCATCAAGTGGTGTAAACGACAACGGCACCTTCAGTATTGCCAATCTGACAAGCGGCAGCGCGGCCTCGATCACGTCGCTGTCCGGCAACGGCGCGGTCGCCCTCGGCAACAACACGCTCGGTATTACCGGCAACGGTGGCAGCTTCAGCGGCGTGATTGGCGGCACGGGCGGACTGACCCTCAACGCGCTTAACGGCACGCAGACGCTCGCCGGAGCCAACACTTACACGGGTGCAACAACAATTACGGCGGGTACGCTGGCGCTCACCACCGCGAACGGATCCTCGGGCTCAATAGCACTGTCGAGCGGGGTGAACGACAATGGCACACTCAGCATTTCCGGCCTGAGCGCCGGCACCTCGGTCAAGAGCTTGTCCGGCAACGGTAGCGTCGTTCTCGGCAACAACACGCTGACGATTACCGGAGGCGGCGGCAGTTTTTCGGGCGGGATCAGCGGCAGCGGTGGGCTCGCGCTCGACGCCACGAGCGGAACGCAGATGCTGACCGGTGCCAACACCTATTCGGGAATGACAGCCATCGCTCAAGGAACACTTGAGATTGGTTCAACAGGCTCAATCACGCAGAGTTCGTCGCTCAGCAACTCTGGAACGTTCCAAGTCGACTCTGGCGGTTCGGCGAAATTTCTCGGCGCTTCAAGCAATAGCGGAACTCTGACAAATGCTGGCTCACTCACGATAACAGGCAGTCTTACCAATTCGTCCACGCTGACATCGACCGGCGCGCTCAGTGTGACGACGCTGACTAACACTGGGACTGGGGCAGTTAACATCCAAGGTACCCTGGACGCGACCACTGTTACCAACAGCGGATCCTTTGCGGTAACCGGCGCGCTCACCGGCACGGTCAACACATTTAATCAGAATGGCGGCACACTCAACCTCGACGGCAGCGCACTTACCATCGACAAGCTCAACGTAAGCGGCGGCACCATCGAGAATGCAAACCTCGCCGGGACGATCGCTTCCACCGGCGGCACGATCAGTGGAATCGGCGGCACCGTAGGTATCTCGACAACATCAGGAGTCACGACCCTGCTTGGCACTAACACATACGGCGGGGCGACGACGATTGGCGCTGGCACGATACTAGCGGCCGGAACTGGTAGCGCCCTAAGCCAAAACAGTGCCATTAACATCAGCAACGGCGGATTTCTCGATCTCGGAAGTCAGAATCAAACTATTGGCGGCCTCTTCGGCTTCGGCAAAGTCACCAGCCTGACCAATCCCAACGGCGTTTTGGCCGGCAATACCGCTGTCCTTACGGTCACAGGCAACGGCCAGTTTGGCGGCACGATCAGTGACGGAGCGTCCGGGACCCCGGCATCGGGCGTACTCACCGGATTAGCCCTTACGAACGGCAGCACGCTGACGCTCACCAGCACCAACACTTACAGCGGCGGGACAACTGTCGATGCCGGCAGCACGCTCGCTGTCACGACCGGCACATCGATCGGAACAGGGGCGGTCACTCTCAATAATGGCACCCTCCAGAACGCTACCGGTAACATCCTCGGTAGCTCGATAACACTGAGCTTAAGCAACAGTTTCAACCTCGCGTCGACAAGTGGCGGTGTTGCCGGCGGCACTTTCGACACGACAGGAGGAAGCCTCACTCTGAGCGGTATAGTTGCCAATGCCAACAGTGCGAGCGGGTCATTGGCTGTTATCGGTGGCAACACATTGACCCTGACAAACGCGAACAACAGCTACACTGGCGCCACGACGATTACGACGGGGACTTTGGCGTTGTCGGGTACCGGCTCGATAAGGTCGTCGAGCGGAGTGAACGACAACGGCACGTTCGACATTTCGCAGACGTCAGTCGGCGCCTCAATCGCGACGTTGTCCGGCATCGGCAACGTGGCGCTTGGCGGCTCCAATCAGACGCTAACGATCACCAACGGCTCGACAACCTTCTCGGGTGTGATTGCTGACGGCGGCCTTAGCTCTACAAATACCGCTGGCGGCAACCTCGCGATTGCCGGCGGTGTGCAG
>JASHVC010000036.1 GCA_030039655.1 Xanthobacteraceae bacterium
CAAAGTTGCTTCCCGCCAAGCGGGCGTCCCACCACGGCGATGATATCTGCGCGATCTGCGCGACGATGAACCTGCTGGGCTCGTCGTCCCCGCCGCAGTCACCGCAACTCCAGCCGTTTGTTCTGAATTCGCAACCAGTGGAACATTTCATCCACTCGGCGGCACTTTTTGTTGCCGAACGGCGCACCCCCTTCCAATCACGCGCTCCTCCCGCCGCCTGATCTAACGGTCGATGCTGATCTTTTGGCCAAACGGCGCGCTGGCGCCGCAATGGCCATGAGATGGCGTGCGGCATTTCCTGAAAAATTCGATCTGCCGCAACAGCACGACCCGACTAGAGCGTGTCACTGTGGGGATTCCGTTACGGAATTTGGGGTGGGGTAGATGTGTAAGCGTTCGTGTAGTTCACGTCGCGTTCGTCGCGTCGTGCTTCTCAGCAGCTCGGCCGTTTTGGCGCTAACTGGCGTTCGCGAGGTCGCACTGGCACAGGTTCAACTTCCTCAAGTCACCGTCTCCGGCGCAAAGCCGAAGGCAAGACCACATCCGGTGCGGCGGCGCGCGGCGGCGCCAACCGCTCCGGCACCAGCGCCCGTCGCGCCGGTCAACGCCGCGGATGTGAAAAACAACGAGTTCGACAACGCACGCACCAACCTCTACACGACCGTAGGCGCTAACACCTCCAACACCATCAGCCACGATACCATCGAGGCGCTTCCTCAGGGCACCAATGCGCCAGTGGAGAAGGTGCTGTTGCAAGCGGCTGGCGTCTCGCAAGATTCCGCGGCGAGCGGTTTGCTGCACGTGCGCAACGATCACGCCAACGTGCAGTTTCGCATCAACGGCGTCATGCTGCCCGATGGCGTCACCGGGTTCGGCAGCATTTTGGACACGAGCTTGATCGGTAGTATGTCGCTAATCACCGGCGCGCTGCCAGCCGAATTCGGAATGCGCACGGTGGGTCTGATCGACATCACCACCCGTGCCGACGTCTTCAACAATTCGGGCAGTGTCAGTTTTTACGGCGGCACTCAAGGAACAATCCAGCCGAGTTTCGAATACGGTGGCACCTTTGGCAATAATTGTCCGGCGGCTGCACCGGCTGCGCCGGTCATTGGCAAGGCGGCGCCGTCCGCCTCAGCGACCGACTGCTTTCCCGGCGTGCAGTATGTGTTCACCGGTCGCTATCTGCAAACGACCGAAGGCATCGAGAATCCACTGCCCTCTTACAATGCCATCCATGACTTTTCCCAGCAGGAGAAAGGCTTCGCCTATATGTCGACATTCGTCGACCCGGCGACGCGTTTAAGCCTGATTGCCGGAACCTCCACAAGCACATTTCAGATTCCCAACGTCCCTGGTGCGCCTGTTGGGGCGATGGGCAATCCGCCGGTCACCAGCGCGTTCGGCGTCACCAACTTCAATTCGGCGCAGCTCAATGAGAACCAGTACGAAGACACCCAGTTTGGCGTGCTGGCGCTGCAGCGATCTGTGAACGGCTTTGATGGGCAGTTGTCCTATTTCAGCCGTTACAACTTCCTCCACTTCTCGCCCGATCCTGTCGGCGATCTCTTGTTGAACGGTATTGCCTCCGACATAACGCGCGAATCCTTTACCAATGGCATTCAGGGCGATGCCTCATACATGATCAACGAGGCGCACACGTTGCGCACGGGCTTCACTGTCAGCGGCGAACAGACCAATGTAGGAAACCAGTCACTCGTTGAGCCGGCGCCGGGCGGCGTCGCCATCGATGCGCCGGAGACGATCACCGACAACGTCTCCAAGCTTGGCTGGCTCGCCGGCGTCTACGTGCAGGACGAGTGGAAGGTCACGCACAACTTCACCATCAATGCCGGACTGCGCTTCGACCAGATGTGGCAATACGTCGACGCCAACCAGCTCAGCCCGCGCATCAACTTCACCTACAAGCCGTTCGAGTTCACCACCTTCCACGCCGGCTATGCACGCTACTTTACGCCGCCGGTGCTGGTGGAGGCGGCACCCGCCAATATCGCGCTGTTCAACGGCACGACCGGAGCACCGACTAGTCCGGGGACGGATCCAGTGCAGCCGGAGCGGTCGCATTATTTCGATGCCGGCGTCGATCAGAAGTTACCGCTCGCCTGCGCCTCGCCCACAGCACCTGACTGCAGCATTCTCGAACTCGGCATCGATGCTTACTACAAGCTGGCAACCGACCTCATCGACAACGGCAACTTTGGCCAGGCGCTGGTGCTCAGCGCATTCAACTACGCCAAGGGCGAGACCGAAGGTATCGAGTTCACCGCCAAGTACCATAGCGGCAATCTTCAGGCGTATGCCAATCTTGCTGTTGGTCAGGAAAAAGCAACCAATGTCGTCTCGAACGAGTATTTGTTCGACAACACTGTACCGCTTGCCGATCTCGGTGGCCTGACGCTTCGACAATATGTCGACTCGCACTGGATCTACACAGATCATAACCAACTCGTGACCGGTTCAGCCGGCGTGTCCTACCTTTGGAACGGCACTCGTTACTCTGCCGACATGATCTATGGTTCAGGGCTGCGCACCGGCGATGCCAACATCGGCAGCGAAGCGGCTTACGCTCAATTCAACGTCGGCGCGTCGCACGAGTTCGCAATGCCCGACAACAAGCCGCTGACTGTTCGCTTCGACGTCGTCAATCTGTTCGACACGATCTACCAGATCCGAAGCGGCACCGGCATCGGGGTGTTCGCGCCGCAGTACGGGCCGCGCCGCGGCTTTTTTGTTGGTGTGACGAAGAAAATCTAGAGAAAAGGTATCACGGCTAAGGGGTAAACCATGCGTGGAAACAGTTCAGCGTTCAATCCGAATAGATTCGGCAGTTTGCGAGCGATCGCAGCTGCCGCGATCGTGGGCCTTTTGACGATACCCGACCTCGCCAAAGGCGCTGATTTGTCAGTGCCCGCTCCCGCGCCCGTCCCTTACACATGGACGGGTGTGTATATCGGCGCGAATGCGGGATATGCGTCAGCGATGTTCGATGAGACCGTCTCCGGCGGTGGTGGAGCCAGTAGCGTCAACATTCCAGGCTTCGTCGGCGGCGCCCAGGTCGGAGCGAACTACCAAATCAGCAGCATCGTCCTGGGCTTTGAGGCCGATTACGATTGGTCCAGTACAACAAAATCGATCACGGCCGGCATTGCCTCAGGCACGGAGCAAATTCCGTGGATCGCAACGTTCCGCGGCCGAGCCGGCTTCGCGTTCGATCGACTTTTGGTCTACGCAACTGCAGGCGCCGCCGAGACCGAGTTTAATTCCGTGGTCAACGTCAGTGCCGTCGGTTCCGCCAGCACAACCGTGACACGGCCTGCATGGATCGCCGGTGGTGGCCTCGAGTTCGCAATTACGAATAGCGTCAGCGTCCGCGTCGAAGACCTCTATCTCGATGCCGGTAGCTTCAACTTGGCGTACGTGGGCCCGTCCACTGTAACCGGCAGCCTGCGAGAGAATTTGGTGCGGGCAGGACTGAACTATCGATTGCCGATCGCTTGGTAGAGGTGGTTTCTCCAATGCAGCCGAATGACAATTGGCGACCCAATCTGAGCGACAGTCAGGGGCTCCAAATATTTGTCGCCATCATGGCTGTGGTGATTGCCTGCGCGCCGTTTCTTTTTGAAATGATCGCACGCTGGTTCGGCTGAGCGGATGCGAGAGCGTCATCATGGAACAAAGACGATGTCGGTGTCGCTACAAGGGGTCACGCCACCAAAACCGGGGCACCACCGGCGGATATTCGTCGGTCTCAAGAAAAAGATCCAAGAACAAGGGGAAGCAACGTGCTGAAGGCGACAACAATCTGGACTGACGCCGCAATCGCGTCAGAAGGCGCGCTCGCGCTGAGCCGCGAGGCATGTGCGGCGTCTGGTATCGCGCTGAGCACGGCGATTCCCCTGCACGCCCAACATCTGTGCTTGACCACGCCATCGAAGGCAGCACAACATACTGAAAAGACATCAGTTTTTGATTATTCTAAAGTAAAACAGCGAGCCCGGTCGTCGTGGGCGGACCAGGGCTCGAGGCGGAATGGAATGTCACACTGGAAACGCAAAGGGTCGCTTTTTCTCGCCCATGCGCGTACGAGCCGGGCACGGCTCGTGGAACTGGTTTTGGGGGCAGCGAACAATGGAAAGGCCAAGATGCACAGTCCCCTCATCCAACACGTCAGCAGCGGGCCTGCGCGTTGGTGCCGTCGTTTGCGCGCATCCGCAATTCTCGGGCTCGTTCTTCTGATTTCGGCCGCATTCGCGCACTCCGCCTGGGCGCAAGGGACTGTTCCACCGGCACCAGCGACAGCACAACCTTCAGCACCTCCCGCCGCTGTGCCAGCGGTTCCATTTGCGCCAACTCCCGCGGCACCTGTTGTACCGGCGCCAAGCGCAGCGCCACAAGCCACCGCCGTCCCAACGCCCCAAGCCCCGGCGGCAAGCGCCACTGCTCCGGGCCCACAGGCAAGCCCGAACGGTGCGGCCAGTTCGGAGGCCGCAACGCCAGGACCCGGTGAGCCATCCGTCGGTGGCGACCTGCTGCCGCAAAAGCTTTCTCTCGTCGGCATGTATCTCGATGCCGATCGAGTCGTGAAAGCGGTGATGATCGGACTTGCCTTCGCGTCGCTTGTTACGTGGACGGTGTTCTTCGCCAAGACGTGGGAGCTATACACGGCGCGCATGGAGGTGCGGCGGGGACTGCATGTCCTCTCTGACTCGCTTACCCTGGCCCAAGCGAACGATCAATTGCGCGACGGAACGACGCCCGCGGCGCAATTGATGCAAGCCGCCGCTCAGGAAATTCGCCTATCGGCCGGCGCCCGTGGCGACGGGCTTAAGGAGCGCATCGCCTGGCAGCTCGAACGGCTGGAAATGGCGACCAGCCGAAAAATCTCCCGCGGCACCGGAGTGCTTGCGACGATCGGTTCGACCGCACCATTCGTCGGCCTGTTCGGCACGGTGTGGGGCATCATGAACAGCTTCATCGGTATCTCGAACGCGCACACCACAAACCTCGCGGTCGTTGCGCCCGGCATCGCGCAGGCGCTGCTCGCCACCGCCATGGGGCTCGTAGCCGCGATTCCGGCGGTCATGATCTATAACGTGCTGGCGCGGCAGACAGCGCACTATCGAGCGCTCCTCGGCGACGCCTCGGCCCAGGTGATGCGCCTGGTGAGCCGCGATCTCGATCGCGCCAAGTTGCCACTCGCCCAGGCCGCCGAGTAGGCGAAAGAGCGACCACCATGGCCATTCGTCTCGATCACGGAGAGGACGAGCTTAGCGAAGTCCACGACATCAACGTCACGCCGTTCATCGACGTGATGCTGGTGCTCCTGATTATCTTCATGGTGGCGGCGCCGCTGGCGACCGTCGACGTGCCCGTCGACCTGCCATCGTCAAATGCACAACAACAGCAGCGCCCGAACAAGCCGGTCTTTGTCACCATCAAGGCCGATCATACCCTTGCCATCGGCGAGGACCCGGTCACGCCCGGGACGCTTGCAGCCGCGCTCGACGCTGCCACGGGCTCCAACAAGGAGGAACGCATTTTCTTGCGCTCCGATCGCTCCGTAGCATACGGCGACGTCGTGCAGGTACTCGACGTTCTACGCGCGGCGAGCTACCTCAAAGTCGCCCTCGTCGGCCTCGAAACCCGGAGCGCACAATGAACGTCCGCGCGCTGCCGTGGTTTGAAGAGGACAGCGCCAGCGATTTCGCTCGCTGGTCCGTTGCCGCCGCCATTGTGGTGTGCGTCCACGCGGCGGTCATCGCCGGCTACCTGCTGTGGTGGCACGCGCCGGACGCGGAACTTGGCGACGACACTCCCCTCGTTTCCATCGAGCTGACCGCGCCGGAAATCGATCAGCAAGAGCAAGCGAAGGTCGACGAGCCCACGCCGCCGAAGGAAACCTCAACCGACGCCATCATTCCCGAAGAGAAGCCACCGGAGAAGGTGGAAAAGACGAGCCCCGCGCCACGCACCACGGTACGGACAGAAGCGAGCGCGCCGCGCGTCGATCCGTCTTGGCAGTCGCTGCTCCTCAAACACCTGCAACAGTTCAAGAACTATCCGAGCGGCGCGCGCGAACGCAACGAACAAGGCATCGTGCTCTTGGCCTTCAGCATCGACCGCAACGGCCACGTGCTGTCACGTCATCTCGTCAGCGGCTCCGGCTTTGCCGACCTCGATGCCGAAGTCCTGGCGCTGGTTGAGCGGGCGCAGCCTATGCCGGCATTCCCACCGAGCATGACCGAAGAGCGGCTCGATCTCACTGTTCCGATCCGCTTTTCGCTGCGCTGAGGGCTGCGAATTTTTCTCCCCCCGCGTCTCGCGCTCGGATTAATATGCGGCGCTCATAGCGGAGGACTTCATGCGCACCAAACCGACCCTGACATTATCCGACGTCAAGAAAATGCTGGCGGCATGCGAAGCCGAGGCCACTAAGAACAAATGGTCGGTGGCGATTTCCATCGTCGATGAGGCCGGATTCCTGCTGGGCTTTCAGCGCATGGACGGCACGCCGGCGATTTCCGCCGAAGTGTCGATGGGCAAGGCGCGCACGTCGGCCATGACCAAGCGGCCGAGCAAGTTCTTCGAGGATCGCATCAAGGAGCGGCCTGCCTTCGCCAATTTTCCCGCCGGCATTCTGATCCAGGGGGGCGTGCCGCTCATCCATCAGAACGAGTGCGTCGGCGCTATCGGTGTGTCCGGCGTGCAGTCGCACGAGGACGAGCAGATCGCGAACGCCGGGGCCGTCGCACTCGGTTGAGCGCGCAGCTTACTCGGCGTTCCGGCGCATGCCCACTCCCGATCCCACCAACGCCCTCGCCAATCTCTGGCACGCAGCCGGACAAGACGATGCAGCATTGGCTGAAGTCGAATTCACCGGCGTTGAGCCGGTGCTGCCGTCTTCGTTTGCGGTCGGGACTGCGGCGCAAGCGACGATCGGCGCCGCAGCGCTCGCGGCCGGCGAGTTATGGCGACTTCGCACCGGCCGCCGCCAGCGCGTGCGCGTCGACATGCGCGCCGCCGCCATCGAGTTCCGCAGCGAGCGGTATTTGCGCGTCAACGGTAAGGTGCCGGACGAATATCACGACGACATCGCCGGTCTTTATCGTTGCGGCGACGGGCGCTGGGTCAGGCTGCACACGAATCTGCCGCATCATTGCAGCGGATTGCTCGCGCTACTCGGCTGCGACCACGATCGCAAGGCAGTGGAGCACACACTCGAGGGCTGGAACGCGGAGAAGCTTGAAGACGCTGCCGCCGAGGCCGGCCTCGTGGTCACTGCGTGCCGGTCGTTCTCCGAGTGGGATGCCCATCCGCAAGGGCAAGCCGTCGCAAAGCTCCCGCCGTTCACCATCGAGCAGATCGGCGATGCGCCCGCGAAACTTCTCGCCACGGCGGAGCGGCCCCTCTCCGGCATCAAGGTCCTCGACCTCACCCGCATCATTGCCGGGCCGGTGTGCGGCCGTACGCTGGCGGCGCACGGCGCCGATGTGCTGCTGGTCACTGCGGCACACTTGCCGTCGATGCTGCCGCTGGTCATCGACACCGGCCGCGGCAAGCTCTCGACATCGCTCGACCTGCGTGAGCCAAGTGCACGCGAAATATTAAGGGCGCTGGTGAGCGACGCCGACGTTTTCGTTCAAGGCTATCGGCCGGGTGCCGTCGCTGCCCACGGTTTTGGACCGCAAGAGGTCGCAAAGTTGCGGCCGGGCATCGTCTACGTCTCGCTCTGCGCCTACGGCCACGAAGGACCATGGGCGAAACGGCGCGGCTTCGACTCGCTAGTGCAAACCGCAAGCGGACTAAACGAAGCTGAGGCAAACGCGTTCGGCTCGAGCGAGCCGAAGGCCCTGCCCGCTCAGGAACTCGATCACGCCACGGGTTACTTGCTCGCTTTCACCGCGATGTCGGCGCTGGCACGGCGGGCGCGGCTGGGAGGCTCCTGGCACGTGCGCTGCTCGCTGGCACAGACCGGTTATTGGCTGCGCCAGCTCGGCCACATCGATGGCATGAAATGCCGCGATCCGCGATCGGCCGATGTGCGCGACTTGATGGAGGAAACGCTATCGGGCTTTGGCCGGCTCACGGCCGTGCGCCACGCAGCCACCATGTCGGAAACGCCGCCGCGCTGGACGCGGCCAAGTGTGCCGCTGGGCGCCCACCCGCCGACCTGGCCGAACTAGCTGCGTCGGAGCGTTCAGCTGTCGAGTTCTTTGAAATACCGATAGATGCCCCATTGGCTGAATGGAATGCGGCGCTCCGAGGCGAGGTAGGCTTTGATGCGAGGCCGTTGGGCAACGCGGTCATGCAGCGCGATCAACAGCGGCACCTTCCGTTCAAAGCGTTTCATCCGTTTGGGAAAGGCATAGCGCAGGCCTTCGACGACCTGAAACAACGACAAGTCGACATAGCTCAGCCGCCGGCCGACCATGTACTTGCCGCCGTTGTGTCGGAGCACGCGCTCGAAATAACCCAGGAATTTCGGCAGGCGATAACGCCAGAAATCCCGCGTGCGCCGTTTCGCCGCCGGTTTCTGCTCCTCGTAATAGAGCCAGGCGGATACCGGATGATGGGTGTCGTGAATATGCACGACAAGATCGGTTATCGTCAGCTGCAACTGATGCGTCCAAAGCCGGCTCACTTCATCGCGCGGCGCCAATCCAAGCCGCGGGCCGAGATAGAACAGGATCAGCGCGGTCTGCGCGATGATGTCCTTGCCGGCCTTCAGAAACGGCGGCGCGTAGGGCGGCCGCGCGAGATTTTTTCTTTCGAGCAATTTCATCATTGCGGCCACGCCGCTTTTGCCGCGGCGCGCCACATCCACGTAATCGGCGCCTGCTTCCTCGAGCGCGAGACGGACGAACTCGCCGCGGCCCTGGATGCTCGGCCAGTAATAAAGTTCGTAGCGCACGGCCTAGCCCACGGCCGCCTTGTATTGCGCGTCGGCGACCGGCTCCATCCAAGTCACGTGCTTGCCGTCGAGCGCTTCCTGCATCGCGATGTGCACCATCAGCATGTCGGGCGATGCGCCGTGCCAATGCTTCTCGTTAGGAGGAATCCAAACCACGTCGCCGCCGCGGATTTCGCGCACCGGCCCGCCCCACGTCTGCACTCGCCCGACGCCGGAGACGACGCACAGCGTCTGCCCGAGCGGATGGGTGTGCCAATGCGTGCGCGCACCAGGTTCGAAACGGACGATACCGGAGCGAATGCGCGCTGGCGCCGGGGCCTCTATGATCGGATCCTGCCAAACAACGCCGGTGAACGAATCTGCCGGCCCGCGACGCGACGGCTTCGATCCGCAGGGGTGAATGTCCATGTGTGTGTCTCCTCCGCGCCGCGACCTTCTCTCCTCGCCTCCGCGGTTGCGGGGTCAAGCGCGGTCGCGGTGGTGTAAGATAAACGAAATCTTGACGAAGTACCCCGCCAATCGCCTGGGGAGCGCCATCCGCCCGCGATTAGGGATTGGCGTCCCGATTGGATATGATGGGGACGACGAGGCGGGTCATGGGTGAGTCAATGCAGAGTTCCCCGCAAACGCCCTTACGAGGGTCTTTGCCACATCTCCCAGGCTGCGCCTCGCTCTTGCGGTTTCTGATAATTGTTTGCTTTGCAATTGCGCTTGGCGCCTGCTCGAAATGCGACGTGCCCGATCTGGGTCATTGGGGATCGCCGCCGCCCCCGCATGCGTGCCATGACGGCCCACCGCAGCAATAATTCGATCGGCCGTCCGCCGTGGATGACGCTCAAAATGCTTGGATGGAACTTGCCGTCACTCGCGGCCGCGTGATTCAGTAAGTTTGGATGACCGCTCGCTGAGCGAGTCGTTGATCTCGCCGGATTCATCATCGCCTATTGATGGATCGATCGACGCGTATAAATCATCGCGCGAGCGCAGATATGGATCCGCCAATTGCCGCGGCGACAAGCCTGCCGGGCTGAGTGCATCGTCGGAGTGCCATCGCATCCAGATTAGTCGGGCGAGCATCAAAAGAGCCGCAACTTGAAAGATCAACCCCAAATATGACGGGACGCCACCAAGTCCGCCGACCAACCCGCGGCCAAATAAAAGCCCAAGAATGCCAGAGCCAAGAAAACCGGCGGCAAAGCCACCGAGCATTCCGCCGCGGTTGAACAATCCGCTGAGCGAGCCACCCTGATATGACGGAACGGCTTGTGCCATCATCCGCGGAGCGAGCGCGCTAGCGCTGTCACCGGCGGCCGCCATGACCGGCGACGCGGCTAAAGCGCTGAACTCGCCCCGTCCAAGGTCCATTCCGTCGGATGGACGAGCGTCACTCTCGTCTGCCCCGATCAGCAACATGACCGTGAGCGCAGTGAGCCTCGCCGCAGATTGAAGCCAACGCATAAATGGCACGACTGATATGTCGCCTCATCATGGCTGCGTCGAGCCGAAGCAACTGACGTACCCCGACCCGCGCAACACAGTCTTTGTCGCCGCCCCGCTGACCCGCCCGTCTGCACTATATTCATGAGTACGCGATGACGGCGCGGCACAACATGCCGCAAAGCGTCGCGTGCGCCCCTGTCGCACCGCGCGCGGTCGTGGCGTCACTGTCATTTGTAACAGTCGCCTAGACTCAGCTTTGCGCCGCACAGACCGCACAATCAAATTCTATGAAAGATGGCCCTGGCAAATGTCAGGCCGCCATCGTCTCCTTCACCTTCTCGACGAGCTGCTTGAGCGTGAAGGGCTTAGCCAAGAAGTCGAACTGGCTGCCATCGGTGGGAAGATGCTTCTGGAACGCATCTTCTGCGTAGCCGGAGACGAATATGATCTTCATATCGGGATTGCGCCGGCGCAATTCGCGGAGCAGCGTCGGCCCGTCCATTTCCGGCATCACCACGTCGGAGACCACGAGGTCGACCTTCCCGTCGGCTTTCTCCAGCACGTCGATGGCCTCAACGCCGTTGCCGGCCTGCAACACTGTGTAGCCTCGCGAGGCAAGGCCGCGGGCATTGAGCGCGCGCAACCCCTCCTCATCCTCCACTAGGAGGATTGTACCCTCGCCGGTGAGATCGGTGGTCGCTGCACGGCGCACTCGCTCTGCCGCCTCGATCGCGCCCGTAACGGCCGGCGCGTCGGGCTGAATCGGCGGCGCCAGTTCCCGCGCGCTCGGTATGTACCGAGGCAGGAAGATGCGGAAGGTCGTGCCCTTGTTCTCGGCGGTGTCGAAATAGACGAACCCGCCGGTCTGTTTGATGATGCCGTAGACCGTGGAAAGGCCGAGCCCCGTGCCCTTGCCCACCTCCTTGGTGGTGAAAAACGGCACGAAGATCTTGTCCTGGATCCCTTCAGGGATGCCGGTGCCCGTGTCGGCCACCTCGACCATCACATAGTCTGCTGCCGGCATCCCTTTGGTGTGGTAGCGCGCACACTCTTCGGCCGTGACACTGGCGCTGCGCAATTCGAGCTGGCCGCCGTTCGGCATCGCATCACGCGCGTTGACCGCTAAGTTCGTGATGACCTGCTCGAACTGCATGAGATCGGCCTTCACCGGCCATAGATCGCGGCCGTGCACGACCTTAAGGATGACTTTCTCGCTCAGCAGCCGCTTGAGCACCACGGTGAGATCGCTGAGCACCTCGCCGAGATCGAGCACCTGCGGGCGCAGCGTCTGCTTGCGCGAAAAGGCAAGCAGATGACGAACCAAGCTCGCCGCCCGATTGGCGCTTTGCCTGATCTCCATGATGTCGTGGAACGACGGGTCGGTCGGCTTATGAGTGTTGAGCAAGAAGTCATTCGCCATGATGATGGCGTTGAGCATATTGTTGAAATCGTGGGCCATGCCGCCGGCGAGCTGGCCGATCGAGTCCATCTTCTGCTGCTGGACGAGCTTGGCCTCGAGCGCCCGCTGCTCGGTGGTTTCCAGCGCGTACACGATCGCGGCTTCCTGGTCGCGCTCTTGCTCGGCGACCGCCGTGACGTAGAAGCGGCCGAACCGCTCTTCCCTGCCGGCAAGGATCGCATCGCCGGCAAGCATCGCATCAACCGGAGCGATATCGCCCTTGCCCTGCGCGGCCTGGCCGATGGCGGCTTCCAAGGCTGGCCAATCTCGCCCGGAAACGATGGCCCGGATCGAACGGTCCTTGCTGCCGCCAGTGAGCATGCCCTGGAACAGGCGCGCGAACAGCGCATTGGTGCGTACAATGCCGCCGTCCCGATCGATGGTGGCGATCGCCATAGGCGTGTGATGGAAGAAGCGCATGAAGCGCACTTCCGCGGCGCGCTGCGGATCGATGCCCTCATCGCGCGCACGATTGAACACAACCGTGCGCGATGCTCCGGGCAATCCATCGCCGCCGAATGCGAGTTTATGAAGAAGACGAACAGGCAACGTCCCGCCCGAGCGGGTCTTAAGATCGAGGTCGAAAACTTCGGTCTTCACCTCGCCGGGAGCCGACCGTAGCGTCGTCAGCAGAGCGGCACCGTCGCCCGAAACAAGATCGGCAAGCTTTAATCCGCCCGAGCCCACCTGGGCGAGGTCCTGGTCGAGCCAGGTGGCGAGTGTGGCGTTGATATAGCTGACCTCGCCCTTCGCGTCCGCGGAGAAAAAGCCGACCGGCGCATGATCCAAGTAGTCGATCACGCGCTGCATCACCTGAAAGAAATTTTCCTGCAGCTCGCGGTCGCGAGTGACGTCGCTCAGCGACCAGACGGTAAGGCCTGCGGTGCCCTTACCGAGCCCGAGGGGTCGGACCTTCATGCGCAGCCAGCGCGCTGGCCGGACCTGCGAGCCCGCAATACGCACTTCTTCCTGCAGGCGCTTGCCTTCGCGCGCCGCCTTAAGCAGCCGATAGATGGCCTCTGACGCATCGGCATCGCCGATGAATACGCGCTCGACCGGTCGGGCATCGTGCGCGTCCGCAGCGCCGATGAGATCGAGATACGCCGAATTGGCATAAATGACGCGGCCGTCGTGATCGGTGACGATGATGCCATCGAAGGCGTCATCGACGACCGACTTGGTCAGCGGATTGGCGCGTTGCGTTGAGGAGAGCTGCAAGATGCCGCTGGCGAGCGCAAACAGGCCGAACACACCGATGGTCGCCAGCACGGCCAAAAAGGCGAGAATGTAAGGCTCGGCATTGCTGCGGCCGAACACGACGATGCAGCCGGCACCGACGATCAAGAAGGCCGCAACCAGTAGCACAGAGGTGGCGCTGCCGCCGCGCGGCATTGCGGCACTGCGGTCGATCGCCTCCCGTGTGGGAGGCAGACCCGTAGGCCCTCCGCGGAACCCGTCCGTGGTCGTGGTCCCGTTCGTCATGGTGTGCCTCAAGTGCCTTGTGCGAGTGAATCGCGCAAGAGGACCTTGTTCGGATTGACGCTTTCTTCCTCAACGTGGCGGCGGGACAGCCGATCCAATAGAGCCGGTAGAGAATGACTGCGACGGCCAACGGTCGGCTTAAGGCTCCGGAAGAAATTGGGGCGTAAAAGGCACTTCGGAATTTGCGTATCGCGCAGCGTCAGGTCGGAGCCGGCGAGCGCGCAGGTCAACTTGAGGCCGCTGGCCTAAGGCCCGTGTCGGCCACCAGCGACGGGACGTCGATCAGCATCAGGCATGGCGATTGATCCGTCCAAGAGGAGGCTTCGGCCGATGAATGGTTAACGGCCTGTTGAAAAGGCTCCGCGTTCGCTTTTGCCATTAAACCGCCGTTTACCATACCAATGCTTGAGCCGCTGCCGTTGAACACAAAATCGCCCCAGGATGTTAATTTTTTGTTAGTATTCCGGGCGGCCGAAACTTCCGATGTCGTGAACCATTGGCCCACCAATGGAGCGGCACGATGAGGGGGACTTCATGTCGTTGTTGAGTAGTATGCCTTTCCCGATTCAATTCTTCGTCGCGTTCCTGGTCGTGCTTGGTCTGATCGCAGGGACGGCGTGGGTAGTGAGGCGGTTCGGCGGTGGCCGGACTGACGGGGCAGCGCGCGGACGGCAGCCACGACTGGCAGTGGTCGACCACGCCAGCGTCGATGGCCGCAGGCGCCTCCTGATTATCCGGCGTGACAACGTCGAACATCTGGTGATGGTTGGCGGCCCGACTGATGTGGTCGTGGAAACCAACATCTTGCGCGGCGCGACCTCAGCGCGTGACGTCGCCATTACACGCATGCCGGCGGGTAGCGATGCCCTGCCTCGCGCCATCCCGTTGCCGGACACCGCGGGCAATGGATCATGGCCGTTGCAGCCCGAGCCGGCAGCCGGCGGAAGCGTTTCGCGCAGCGCCCGTAGCGAGCCAGAGGAGGCTTGGTCGCCGTCGCCACGACCCGAACCACCGGCGCGCCCGAACCGTGATACATTAAGCGCGTTGCACGACGAGCTCTCCAGCCGCCCGCTGCCGCGCAGCCGTCAGCAGCCGAGCCCGCGGCCAGTCTCAACCGAACCGCGCCTGTCGAGTGCTGAGTCGTCAGTGACGGAGCCCGGAGAGGCGGTCGATCAGAGCCTTGCGGAGATGGCCCATCGGCTCGAGGCGGCTCTACGAAAGCCGACCGCCAAACCAGACACAGCACGCGATGTGCGGCCGCCCAATCCCCTGGACGAACTCGCCACCACACTGCCCCGCGCGGCAGAAACACGGCAGCCGACTGCAGGCAAAATGCTGTATGACAGCCTCGAGCAGGAGATGGCGAGCTTGCTGGGCCGCCCGACTGGCAAGAGCTGATACAGAACTTGCGCGACCTGTTAAGGCCGCATCGCCAAAGCGACGGCGGCCTCAGGTTTTCAACCCCAGACCTGGTGCGCCACCTCGACAACGCGTTCGAGCTTGCGTCGCTGATCGTCCAGGCTGAGCAAATTACCAACCACGTCGGACGCAAAGCCGCACTGCGGCGATATGGCGAGCTGATCCAACGGAAGGAATTTGGACGCCTCGTCGATGCGCCGCTTGAGTGCGTCAGCGGTTTCCAGTTCCGGGCCTTTGGTGCTGATCAGCCCGAGCACGACCACCCTCCCCTTCGGCACGAAACGCAGCGGCTCGAAGCTGCCGGCGCGCGGCGTGTCGTATTCGAGCAGAAACCGGTCGTGCGGCAGATCGTTGAACAGCCGCTCGGCGATGGCGTC
>JASHVC010000504.1 GCA_030039655.1 Xanthobacteraceae bacterium
CGCCAGCCCCAGACGTCGATGTGGTTGAGGCCGATGGCCTTGATGGCAATTTGCGCTTCGCCTTTGCCGGGGAGTGCCGGCGGCGCGACCCGCAGAAGTTCGATCCTGCGGTCGGCAACGAGGGTGAGGGCGCGCATGGGAGCCGCTGTCGCGGAAGCAGGGCCGCTGTCGGCCGTTTGGCGTTCGCCCAAAGCCGACGCGGCGCCGGTCATGCCGGCTCCCGCGCGATCACCAGACTCACGTTCTGGCCGCCGAAGCCGAACGAGTTGGAGATGGCGCGATTGACGCTTGCGTCGCGGGCCAGGTTCGGCACGACATCGAGCGGAATGGCGGGGTCCGGGACATTATAGTTGATGGTAGGCGGGATGCGCTGATGCTCCAGCGTGAGCAGCGTGAACGCGGCTTCGACCGCGCCCGCCGCCGTGAGCGTGTGACCGATCATCGATTTGTTGGACGAGATCGGAATGCTGTTGCTGCGTTCGCCGAACACCGCGGCTACCCCCATGTGCTCCATCTTGTCGTTCTCCGGCGTCGAGGTGCCGTGGGCGTTGATGTAGTCGACGTCCTGGGGACCGACGCCGGCGTCCGCAAGGGCCTTTTGCATGCAGGCGATGATCGGCTTGCCGTCGGGACTCGAGCGGGTGCGGTGGAACGAGTCGGATTTTTCGCCGCAGCCTTCGACGATGCCGAGCACGCGGGCGCCGCGGGCGCGGGCGTGAGCCAAATCCTCGAGTACCAACGCCGCCGCGCCCTCGGCCATCACGAAGCCGTCGCGATTCTTGGAAAACGGCTTTGAGGCGCGCTCCGGCGCATCGTTCTGCGTCGACAGCGCGGAGAGGAGCGAGAAACGAACCAGCGATTCCGGCGTGACCGATCCGTCGGCGCCGACTGCCAGCACCGCTTCGCATTCGCCACGGCGAATAGCTTCGAGCCCCAAATGGATGGCGGTTGCGCCCGACGCGCACGCGGTGTTGAGCGATATGGGCGAGCCCTCGGTGCCGAAATGAGCAGCCAGCCGCTCGCCGATAACGCCGAAGCGAAGCGCGCCGAATTTCTCGCCGTACTGACGGGCGACGCGCACCAGGTCAGCGTAGGTCGTGTCTGCGTTGCTCGCGGCCATGTCGGCCATTTGGAATCGCGTGGGCCATTCGAGTTCGAGTGGCGGCGGCGCCAAACACAGCGGCCCGGGGAAATGCCCTTTGCGCCCGATGCCCGATTGGGCGATCGCCTCTTCGCCGGCGAGGAGGGCCATGCGCTCGGAGAGTTCCGCAGGCGCCATATTGTCTTTGTAGACGTCGTTGACGGTGCCGGCCATCGTGGTCTTCAGGCCGTCGGTCGCAAAGCGCGAGATGCGCCGGATGCCGGACACGCCGCCGCTCAACTTCGCCCAGTTGTCGGACTTGCCGACGCCGAGCGAAGTGACAACGCCAATTCCGGTGACAGCGACGATGGGGCGTCCTGCCTTGTCCCGCGTTGTGCCGGCCCCTGTGCTTGGCATGACGTCTTTCCTCAATCGACCCGTTCGAGCAGCGCGAGCCCTTCGCCGCGCCACGAGCCCACGCTGGTGACAATGAGTTGCGACAGCGTGGGCGGGCTTTCCCCGGTGTCGCCGCTTCCTGACGGCGCGAACAGCTTGCCGTGCTCGAGGACCACGCAGCCGATTCCAAGATTAGCTGCGAACTGGGCCTCGATTCCATGACCGATATACGTACCCGTATTGCGTACGGGAAGACCGAACTCCGCCAGGGCGCGCCGCTCCGCCGAGGTCGCCGGCTCCACGCCGGTGGCGCCGGAGATGACCGCGCCATGGACACGGTCGACTTTTGCGGCAATGGCCTCCCATTGGCGGCGGAGCGTTGCCTCGATCTCGCCTTTTTCGCGCAAGTTGCGGTCGGAGCAGACGGCCCCAATTCGGGCACGGGGCCGGGCGCCGCGCGCGCGGGCATGTTCGGGGCTTTCCAGCACCAGAAATGCGCCGAGGCTCGCATACGCGATGCCGCCCTCGGGTCCGCGATCCCAAACTGGCGCGAACTTGCCATGCAGCGCCGCAGCGCCGAGTTCGAAGCCCAGCAAATGATCCCAGCGTGCGCCGAAGGAGGCGCCGCCGACCAGCGTCACCTCGCTTTGGCCCGCCGCCACGCGCGCTTGGGCAATACGCACAGCGTCGACGCCGGCTGATTCTTCGCCGAGGAAAGTGCGCGACGAACCGACGACGCCGTGCACGATCGAGATGTTGCCGGCCAACAGGTTGGGCAATTGCGCCAGAAACAGAGTCGGGCGCAGATCGTTCATCAAACGCTCGTTGAGGAACGCGCTCGGCTTGTCCGCCTTGCGCATGCCGGCGAGGATTGTCGTATCGACCGGCACGTCGCGCTCGCCTCCGATAGCGGCGACAATCATGTCGGTGTGGTCGAGCAGATCGGGCTTGCCGGCAAGACCGGCATCGCCCAACGCCAGGCCGGCCGCGTAGACGCCGAGCCGCTGCCACATCTCCATCTGCCGCTGATCGCCCTTTTTGGGAATCTGTTTGTCGAAGCTCATCGTGCCCAGTGAATGCACGATGTAAGGAGCGAAGCTCTTGTCGTCGTAGCGCGGCGGA
>JASHVC010000505.1 GCA_030039655.1 Xanthobacteraceae bacterium
CTGTGCCGGTTCAAGTCCGGCCGCCCGCACCATTCCTGCCGGCTACAGTAGGCTGAGCGAATCGGGGGTATGAGATGTCGATTTCTGGTGTCAACCTTGGCAACGTTGATACGTGGCTTTCAATTTCAAAATTCTTGGGTGTATTTTTCACGGGATTTTTTTCAATGCTTCCGCTCGTCGTGGACTATCGCGACAAGCGCAAGAAAATCAACAAGTGGGGCCGAATAGCGCTCATCGGCGCGGCCGCCTCGACGTTCGTTTCAGCAGCATCACAGTATTTCGAACTCCAAAAGGGTAAGGCGGACGCCCAAGACGCGCTCATCAGAGCAAACACTCTTCTCACTCAGGTTGAACGAGCCTTGACTCCTGTGAAGAACCTGAATGTAAGCGCCTGCATCGAAATTCCTCTCAGCTCCCCGGATTTAATCGATGTGGCAACCCGCTTAAAACAATATGTAGACGGCGATCGGCCAATCACAAACGGAGACTATCTAAATCAATCCAAAAAGGCTCTGATAGTTAGGAACGTTTCTTCGATCGTGGAAAATACGCCGCCGAATGCGGAGGTATATCGAGCTCTTTCGGACGTAACGATCGGGGTATCGTTTCTCCTTTCCTCGAACGCGTTGACAGAGATTGCAAAGCAGTTCGTTGATCCCGCGACCGCTCCGCAAGGCGATCTCAAGATCAGTTTTCTCTCGGATAACGAGAAGACCAAGAACCAATATTTTTACAAGAACGGAAGGCTCTTCATGATTATCCAGGACGTTCCGTCAGATCCAAAATACTGGATTTCCTCCGGTCAGATCATATCTATAGTCGACTTGCAAAACGCAAATCTTGTCGTTGACTTAGAAAATTTTTCCGTTTCCGGCAACGTCGAGAAACTCGGACGCATTAGGTCGGCGTTTATCCTCAGGAAGCTCACGTTCGGTATGACGGATGGTCGCCATTTCGAAATTGCAGAATCGGCGTTCCTCGTTTCCCATAACAATCGCAACGAACCGCTATTTTTGTATCGTTTCCCTTCGAGCGTGGAACAGTTTCCAAAGCCGGCGATGGTCGGCCTTACATGTGACGAGCTGCTTGGCTGATCGGCGCTCACCACTTCCGCCGAGTACCTGGTTTGTCCGTTGATGAGCCCTTGGCACCGTCCAATAGTGGCTGCTCCTAATACGGCCTAGAGCGTCGTTCATGATCGTACGCTTGGCCGTCGCTGCGAAGCGCTCGTTTCCTCATCATCGTCCTTTCGCAGCCAACTAACCCACCAACCAAGGCGTCCTCTCTTTGTGCCCGGTTCTGCCGCGGCGCGCGGCGCCGTCAAACCCGCTCGCTTCCGCACTGCGTTTGTGCAGCTCCGCGCCGAGGGTGTCCTCCCGCCTTCGCTGCGCCTACGGCGCGGCAGGTCGGACAGCTTGTGACAGTCCCGCTTTTCCGCCTCGGCCTTCGAACGGGCATCGAGGCCGCCATTGGGGCGGGCTCATAAGCGAAAGGACAAGCTATGACGAAAGAAACCAACAAGACCCGCCCGACGCACCGCGTCTATGCCGTGACCAAGAACGGCGAAGGCAAGTTCTGGCAGCCGATCGGAGCCATGTGGGCTCACACCGACGCTAAGGGCTTCAACCTGCGGGTCGACTACCTGCCGCTCAACGACGCCGAGATCGTCGTCCGCGTCGCGGGCGACAAGCAGGCCGAGAGCGCCGGAGACGCTCAATGAGCGCTTCGCCTTTCGCCGAAAGGGCCGCGTCCGCCGACGCGGCCCTGAAGGCTTAAATGACCCGCACGTCGTGCGACTGCGAGGAGTGTGTTGCCGAACTGCTTCGCGATCTCATGCACTGGGCTGACCAAGCCCGGATCGACTTTGACGCAGAACTGCATCGCGCCCGCTTCCATTATGTGGTCGCAGTGGCCGACCAGGAGGCGGTCGCATGAGCAAGCCTTCACGCCGCAAAAAGCCGGTGCCGGTCATGCCCTCGGGCGTGACCTTCCGGCTCACCGTCGAGGCGCAGGAGATGGTCGTTTCCTACGAGCCGCACTGGATGGCGGATGTCGGGCATTTCGAATTCCGCAGTCCGCACGAGCCGCCGCGCCGGATTCCCGTTAGCGAAACCGGCTACCGCAGCCACTTCGCGCCGATGGACGAAGTCGAGGCGGCGGTGAGTCCCGAGGACTATGCGCGCGAGGTTGCGCTCGCTTTGTTGGACGCGGAGTCCAATGCGAACGAGGACGAGCAGCTTACGCTGTTTTGACACGACGCTTGCCCCTGGCGGCGCAACCTGCGGGGGCGTTGCGCGGCTAGGGCGACGGGCCGCGCTGCGCCAGAACCCAGCGGATGTTGTGCAGGGTGATGCACGCGGCGGTGTGTTGTGGCGAGCCCTCACGGAAGGTTGGTAATTCGGCGGTGATCCGGGCCGCGAGACCGCAAAGTTCGGAGCGTGTCAGGCGCATCAGTTCGTTGATCGTCAGCACTCGCATTGTTTCCTCCATCGTTTTCCGGCCGCGCCAATCGCGGCCTTCTGGCGGAGGCCCGTGCTCCGGGAGGAGGCGGCTGCATCGCTTGCGACGGAAACGAAGAGGACGAGCGCGTTAGCGCTTGCAGCCATGCAGCCGACGAACGGTGCTTTTGGCCGAAAGAAGGACGGGTTTGGTG
>JASHVC010000506.1 GCA_030039655.1 Xanthobacteraceae bacterium
CGCGATTTCATGTTCGGCGATACTTCGGCGGTATGAGTTGGGCGATTTACTTCGCCCATTGAAGTAACGCGTTCGCGCCTCTTCAAGTCGTCGAAGAACACTATCGATCTCTCGCTCCTCTCGACGGATTTGCAGTTCGCTTTGTGTCATTTTAGATGCGATTTCACGCAAGACATGCCGGCGTAGCTGATGCAAAAGTGAACTGCGCTCCTCTTCATAGTCGCGCCGGGGATCATCGTCAGCCCAGCGCCGCCATCCCTCTTCGGTCAGCGGCTTGTCCCCATCCTCTCCCTCCTGGAAGAGATGATAAAGGATTAGGTCTTCGAGGCCTGGCATCTGGCCACGATTTCCCGCGTTGTGGGCATCACGATAATGTTGAGCTGCCTCAAGCAGACTACCCGGCACCGCGAATGGCTCACCGGCCCCAGCGATCACACGCAGCAGATTGGCGACCAGCGTTGCAAGTGACACTGCAGCACGGTCGCGGGCATTGTTCGCGGCAACCTGCTTCTGGCATTGGGCGACCCGTGCTGGATCGTTGTCAGCAACAAGCCGAAGCTTATCGTCTTTTGGTGGCTCGTCGGTCATCACACGGGCTTCCTTTGAAGGAGCGGCACGCGCAACGATGTAGAATTATGGTAACATCGTAGAGTGTTTAAGAGGGTAATCCGACAACTTCAGTGTAACAAGGTAGAGTGCTGCGACTCGGCAAACCCCTTGCAGTTGTCTCAGCACGCGTAGCCCGGATTGAGCGAGGCGAAATCCGCGAGCGACCAATCGGCTATGTCGCCGACCAGGCTTTCGCCGCGCTCAAGCCAGGCTACTTCGCCAACAACCCATTAAGCACCACATCGAGGTGCGCGTCGAAATAGGTTTTCAGGTCGAGCGGCTGGCGGTCGCCGAACATCATTAGCCACAAATCGAACAGCGCGATCGGCGCGATGACCACGTGTGGCGACTTGATGATCGATGAATTGTGAATTTCACCGCGATCCACACCGCGCTGAATCGCCTGCCGCGGGCACGATCGCTCGGCGCGCCGACGCCAGATTTCGTGGAGCCTGTCATCGGGCCGGCCACTTCGGGCCGGACCCGTTGGCTCATCCAGGCTAAGCCTTGGTGTCGTTCTTTATACGTTCCCGGCGATGGGTCGCCGGACGCTTTCCGGGCCTCGTGGCCCGGTTTGCATAGAGCGAACTACCGGTGATGAGCGGGGATAAGCCGGTCGGAGGATTGGAATACCTGACCGAAGTCAAGGAGAATTTGAACGGTAGTAGCTGACCCTCCGCGTCAGTGAAGTAAAAGGGAGGAATTATGGTTTTAAGAGCACTGTTGATGACCACAGGGATTGCGGTCGCGATGTTCGCGGCAGTGCATGTTCCTGTTCACGCACAATCTGCAGCGGAGGCCGAAATGATTGGCTTCCACCAGCTTTGCGACAAGGGCGACCGGCGTGCCTGTGTGCGCTTCGGCATCCTGATCGGAGAGAACCGCGAGCGCCGCGACGAATGGCGCAGAGCCCATCCGGAATGGTGGTGGTGGGAAAGATAAGAGCGATTTAGCTCGGAGGCCGCCCCAGTTGGCGGCCTCACTGCTTTTTGTAGCCCGGATGAAGGCAACGGCTCCGGCCCGAAGTGGCCGGCCCGATGACAGGCTACGCGAAATCCGGGGCTGCGTATCAGTCGTTCCCGGGTTGCGCTCCGCTCCACCCGGGCTACAAATTATTTCGCCAACAACCCATTAAGCACCACATCGAGGTGCGCGTCGAAATAGGTTTTCATGTCGAGGGGCTGGCGGTCGCCGAACATCATCAGCCACAAATCGAACAGCGCGATCGGCGCGATGACCACCTGCGGCGAGTTGATGATCGAGGGATTGCGAATTTCACCGCGATCGATGCCGCGCTGAATCGCCTGCTTTAGCATGTCGAGGCAGGGCCGCAGGATTTCGTCGTGATAGCGGTCGGTGAGTTCGGGAAAGCGCGGCGCTTCGGCGATCAGCATGCGCAGCACCTCGCGCTTGCGCGGGTCTTCGACCAGGTGCTCGTAGATGAAACTGAACTGGGCGCGCAGCAGATCGGCGGTCGAACCTTCGTGCGTCTCCAGCAATTGCTGCATGGTCTCCTGCGCGCTCTTGGTGAAGTCGCGCACCATGGAGATGAACAAGTGCTCCTTGTTCTCGAAGTAGACGTAGATCGTGCCCTTGGTGACGCCGGCGCGCTCGGCGATGCGCTCGAGCGTCGTCGTGGCGTAGCCGTTGCGCGAAAATTCCGTGAAGGCGGCCTCCAGGATTTCCTGCGGACGCTCCGCTTTGCGCCGCCGCCGCGTCTCCGGTCGTGCTTCGAGCATGTCCGACATCGCGGTAGCGTAGGGGCCGATTCTGCCAAAAGTCAAGTTATTGACTGACCGGACAGTCAATAACTAATATACCGCAGCGCGGGGGTAAAAGGGTGTTTGAGTCGCGTGAGTTGAGTTGGCGTCGCGGCGAACCGGGACGCACGGAAGGTAGCCGCGTCCGGCGCTATTTCGGCCCTTACGGGCCGCCGGCAATGGCCGGGCTATTCGCGCTTGCCCTGTTGTCGGCATGCGCGGTCGGACCCGACTTCAAGACACCGCCGGCGCCGCCGGACGCGGGCTATGCGCCCGAGGCTCATCCTGCTGCGACCGTCGCGGTCGGTGTGGCCGCTGGCGCGGCGCAAAGGTTCGATCTCGGCCGTGACATTCCGGCCGAATGGTGGAAGGTGTTTCATTCGAGGGAACTGGACAGTTTGATTACCCAGGCGTTGCAAGCCAATCCCAATCTGCAGGCGGCCCAGGCCGCGCTGTGGCAGGCGAAGGAGAATCTGTACGCGCAGCGTGGCAAGCTCCTGCCGACCGTTGACGCCGCCAGCTCCGCGGAGCGCCAGCAATTGTCGCCCGCGACCTTCGGCCAGTCCGGTCCACCGATCCTGTTCGATCTCTTCCAGACCACGGTGAATGTCGGATACGTGCCCGACGTGTTTGGCGGCCAGCGCCGCCAAGTCGAGGCCAACGCGGCGGCCACCGAGTATCAGCGCTTCGAACTTGAAGCGACTTATCTGACGCTGACCTCCAATGTGGTGACGGCGGCGATCGCGGAAGCCTCGTTGCGCGATCAAATCACGGCGACGCTCGACATCATCAAGGTGGAGACCGAACAGCTCGATGTGGTGAAGCATCAGTTCGATGTCGGCGCCGCCACCCGGACCGATGTGCTCACCCAGCAGTCGGAAGTCGCCACCGCGCAGGCGACCTTGCCGCCGCTGCAGAAGCAATTGGAGCAGCAGCGCCACGTGCTGTTGGCGCTGACCGGCCGCTTCCCCAACCAGAGTTGGGGCGATCATATGACCCTGGCGTCGCTGCGACTGCCCACTGACTTGCCGCTGAGCCTGCCCTCGCAACTCGTGGAGCAGCGTCCCGACGTGCGCGCGGCCGAGGCGCAGCTGCATCAGGCGAGCGCGCAAATCGGTGTCGCCATCGCGGCCCGGCTGCCGCAGCTTAATCTGACGGCGCAGTACGGCACGGCCGGCTTGACGCCGGCGCAGCTATTCACGCCTCAGGCCGCCATCTGGAGCGTTGCGGCGAGCGGCACGCAGCCGATTTTCCACGGCTTTTCACTGCTGCATCAGCAACGCGCCGCCGAGGCCGCGTACGACCAGGCCGACGCGCTATACCGCAACGCCGTGCTGGCGGCGTTCCAGAACGTCGCCGACACGCTGCGCGCGCTGCAATTGGATGCGGTGGCGCTGAAGGCGGAGAACAGCGCGCTCCGCGCCGCCTCCGACACGCTTGACGTGGCGCGCGGGCAGTATCGGCTAGGCGCCATCGCTTATGTGACGCTGCTCAACGCGCAGCGCACTTACGCGCAGGCACGCCTCGCGTTGGTGCAAGCCCAGGCCGCGCGCTACGCCGACACTGCCGCCATGTTCCAGGCGCTAGGCGGCGGCTGGTGGAATCGCATCGACGTGCTGACCAGCCCGCACAGCTCCGAGGATGAGGACGCGGTGACCACCACCGATCTGACGGCCGGGGAGCATCCAAAAACAACGGAAGTCAAACAATGACCAAGCGCATGGTAATCATGCTGGTTGGGGTCGCCATCGTGTTCGGCGGGATCTTCGGATTCAACGCGTTCAAGCAGGCGATGATCAAGAAATTCATGGGCGCGATGGCTTCTTCGCAGATGCAGACCGTGTCGGCGACGAAAGCGGCGCTGAGCGAATGGCAGCCGACGATCGAAGCAGTCGGCAGCCTGCGCGCCGTGAAGGGGGCCGACCTGTCGCTGGAAGTTTCCGGCGTCGTCGACGCGATCTCGTTCAATTCCGGCGACGATGTCGAACAGGGCGTGCAGCTGCTGAAACTGCGCGCCGACGACGATACCGCTAAGCTGCAATCGCTGCAGGCAACCGCGGACCTGAGCCAGATCACGTATCAGCGCGATCTGAAGCAGTTCCAGATCCAGGCGGTCAGCCAGGCCACCCTGGACACGGACGTGGCTAATCTGAAAAACGCCAAGGCGCAGGTCGACCAGCAGCAGGCGATCCTCGACAAGAAATTCCTGCGCGCCCCGTTTGCCGGGCATCTCGGCATCCGCGCCGTCGACCTCGGCCAGTATCTCGGCGCCGGGACGGTCATCGTGACCCTACAGGCGCTCGATCCGATCTTTCTCGATTTCTTCGTGCCGCAGCAATCGGTGGATCAGGTACGGATTGGCCAATCGGTGAAGGTGCGGGTCGACGCGTTCAAGGACCAGACGTTCCCGGGCGAAATCTCCGCGATCAATCCCAAGGTTGATGCGTCGAGCCGTAACGTTCAGATCCGCGCCACGCTGAAGAACGCGGACCATAGGCTTTTGCCCGGCATGTACGCGACCGTGGACATCACCACCGGTGACCCGCGCAACTACATCACGCTGCCGCAGACCGCGATCACATACAATCCGTACGGTGACACCGTCTACGTTGTCGACAGCAAGAGCGGGCAAGACGGTAAGCCGCAAATGACTGCGCGCCAGACCTTCGTCACCCTCGGCGCTACGCGCGGCGATCAGGTCGCCGTGCTCAAAGGCGTCAACGAAGGCGAGACGATCGTGACCGCCGGCCAGATCAAGCTGCACAACGGCTCGGCGCTGCTGATCGACAATTCGATCATGCCGACCGCTGACGCGGCGCCGTTGCCGATCGATCGGTAGGGTCGCACCATGCGAGCGAAGCATCTCTTTCATCCGCTCGTCCCCGCGAATGCGGGGACCCAGCCGG
>JASHVC010000507.1 GCA_030039655.1 Xanthobacteraceae bacterium
AATTCGTCTTGAGTTTTTGAAGCTGTAAGGTGCCGGTCGCAGCGCGCATCATTGCCGCCGCCGACATCAGCACCGATTATTCGCCGCAGAGCGTCAGCTTGAGAGGAAGCAGCAATTCGTTGTTTACGAAACTCTGGGCTCGGTAAGAATTGATGCAAGCAACCCTGGCTGAACTCACTCTGTTGGGGTGCGGCACCTTTTACAATTTGTTAGAAGTTGGACGCAATTGATTCCTTAAGTTAGTGTAAATGCCGCCCGGTCGTATTTACCTTTTGTTTGGAACCACACCACCACAAACACGGATTTGAACCGCGACACCAATTTCGATTTCAAAGAGCAGTACGAGGTAAATTGCACCAAAATCATCAAATCAAAGTCAATATTTTTACCCCTTGGTAAAGTTACCGAAACCTTCCAGCTTTTTACCATTTGCACAGGACGACAATTGCCTTCAACGAGGGCGCACCGACGATGAGGAGTCCGACCACCTAAAAGATCGGCCGAAGGCCGAACAGGCTGAGCTCAAATGGCAAAAGCGGTGCGCTCTTTGAGGCCGAGTCACCGACGGCAAAGCGTCTGATTGGTTTTTGCTGACCGGGTTGCCGTCAAAACGCGAAAAGCCCGGGGCGCGGACGCCCCGGGCTCGGAACCTGCAAGACGATGTGAGAAGCTTAGTGTCCGGTCCAGTTAAAGCGCCAGACGAGCGAAGCTGTGACCGTTTGCACGTACGGCCTTGTCGTCTCGACGTTTCCGTCAGGACCCGCAATCGAGGTCTCCGCCAGACTGACGTTGTTGTACTGGGCGTACCGGTACTCCCCTTTCAGGAAGAAGCCGCGGATCGGGAACCAATCCAGCGCGTATTCGCCACCGCCGCCGACGAACCAGCCCGCATCGTTGAAGCCCGGGTACCAAAAGCCAATACCCGCTCCGGATAGCGTTAGATATTCATTCGATTGCGAGAAAGTTGTCTGCGTATATCCGGCGTCCACAAACGCCAGAAACCCTGGAT
Source organism: Xanthobacteraceae bacterium (assembly GCA_030039655.1). The sequence goes on from JASHVC010000507.1 coordinate 1,010, forward strand.
TGACCAGATAGCCGATGCGCCCACCAACATACCAGGCGCCGGTCTGCTTTTGATTCGCCGTGATCACCGCCTCGCAGCCACACACAGGATCAATATCCTGTTCGCTAGGCGAGTTCTTGCCCATCAGACTCATCACGTCGTAATCACCGAAGACTCCGATAACGAATCTGTTGTTGAACAGCGGAGTTTGATAGTCGCAACCGCCGCCAAACCGGCCAAGCCAGCCGTTGCCGCCATCGGTGGTGGTTACGGTGCTGGTGAGTCCGGCAACTGGGACGGGGAAGGACGTGTGATGATCCTGATTCCAGAAGCCGTAGCCGGCGCCGGCATCGATGTAACAGCCGGTCCAGTTATACACAGGAGCAGGAGGAGGCGTATACGCCGGAACCTTGTACGGCATATCCGCAGCACTGGCCGCGCTCAGCGGCGCAGCGAGAAGTACAGACGCGATTCCAACAACGCCAAGAACTTGACGCAACATGACACCACCCTATTTGACGCCACAGATTTTTTGTTAGTGCCGCCACCATGCGCCACCCCCCGCTAGTATCGAGTTAATGGCGCGTGTCCGGCAGAAGATTTTTTGCTGGGTGTTGCAGGCAAGACACGAAAAAGCCCGGAGCGCGAGCGCCCCGGGCCAAATCATGACTAGAAGACAAATGGAGTTAGTTAGTCCTTCGTTACGAGAGTGCAGCACGGTCCGCCAAAGTTGAATTTCCACACGACCCCGGTCGTAATTGTTTGAACATACTTGTCGGCGTGTTCGGAGACGCCAGTGGTGCCTGCCAATGGGATATCGCGCGACGCATAGCTGTCAAAGCGATACTCGTTGCGCCAGAACAGGCCTTGGATCGGAAGCCATGCCATGTTCAAAGCGTATTCGGTGCCACCGCCAATGAACCAGCCTTTATAGGTCGTGGCCGGAAGCGAGAGGCCAGTCGCCGAGCCAATCGGACCGACGGAAGAATCGTTGTTGTTGTAGTTCACTTGACCGAACCTGGTTTGGGTGTACCCGGCGTCAAAGTAGCTCAGCAGGCGCGGCGTGATGAGGTAGCCAATCCGGGCGCCGACCGACCACGCGCCAGTCTCTTTCTCGGTGCCTTGAACGCCGGCAAAACCGGCCGTCGTGCTGCTCAGATCTAGGTTGTTGGTTCCGTTGAGGCCCATCCAATCATAATCGCCGAACGCTCCGACCACGATGCTCGATGAAAGCTGATAGTCGCAGCCGGCTCCGAGCCTGCCCAGCCAGCCGCGGCCGCCGTCTGTGGTCGTTCCCGATTCAGCGGCGAGTGCTGAAGTTTCCACATTGTGGTCCTGATTCCACATACCATACCCAACGCCAGCATCGGCGTAGCAGCCGGTCCAGCTGATTGGCGCCGGTGCAGGCGTCTTCATCGGATAGAGGTCCACTGCCGACGCCGATCCCGATGCCAGCGCGAGCGCGATGGAAGAAGCAAACAGCACAGCTCTCATGATTGAAACCTTGCCCCCAGTTGACTTCGCGGATTGCCAGAGGCGCGGACCCAAAGCGGAATCCGCTCTGACGAGAAGAGCACGCATTGAAGCTGACGCTTACTGGGAACTCGACCCTATG
>JASHVC010000508.1 GCA_030039655.1 Xanthobacteraceae bacterium
GGAAAGTACGACGTCGACACGAGGCAGCGACTGCGCGGATCGAACATCAAATTCTGTGCCCACAGTGTGCCGTCGTGCAGGGGAGTGATAGTAGACCACCTTGCCATCGGTATCGGCAAATCCGAGGGGGCCCAAGTCGCGCGACTGAAATGCTTGCACCCGATAGGTCGAGTTCTTGGTCACATCGCGTCCACTGAAGATCGTGTCATTCATCACGACCAGGCAGCCCCGGCCGCGTGACGCCGGTTCGGCCGCTACGCGCACGGCGTTAACGACGTTGAGGTATCCGTCGGCGCTAATCGCGGAAGACGGCCGCATCGAGCCGACCAGTACAACCGGTCGGTCGGTCTTGAGCACCAGATTGAGGAAGTAGGCGGTTTCCTCGAGCGTGTTCGTACCGTGGGTGATGACGATTCCGTCGGCCTGGCCCTGGTCGAAGATCGTGTGGATTTTGCGCACCAAATCGAGCCAATCCCTGTCGGTCAAGGCCTGACTGGGTAGCCGCCTGAACGCTATTTCTTCGACTTCGGCGATACCCTTTAACTCCGGGAGCTGCGCCAGCAATTCGCCGTTGCCAAGCCGCTTATTGGCCTCGATGTACCATGCGAGATCGAGACGATCGGTGCCAACGGAGTCGATGGTTCCGCCCGTGAGGATCAATCCGATTTTTGGCAACGTACTCATAAACGTCCGCATTCCTTCTTAGTACCGTGCAAGGCCGTCGCTGCGCTAAGTCTGGCTCTCGGCCCTACGTTTGCGTGCCGCCAATTTTACCGCATCAAGTATTTCCGGGTAGGCCGCGCATCGACAGAGATTTCCGGTAAGATAATGTTTGATTTGGTCCTCGTTGGGATCAGGGTACTCATCAAGCAATTGGATCGTCATCATGATGAACCCGGGCGTGCAATAGCCGCACTGAAGGGCGCTCGCTTCAATGAAGGCTTCCTGTACGGGACTGAGCCTATCTCTCGTCTCTAGGCTTTCGACCGTAGTCACCTCGGCGCCATCGAGAAATGACGCAAGATAAAGGCAACCTGAAACAGCGCGGCCGTCCACGAGAACGGTACAACACCCACAGAGTCCCTGGCCGCAGCTTTCCCGGGCGCCCGTCAGACCAAATTGCGTTTGCAAGACTTCCACTACATTGTGATGCGGGCTGACATCGGCAGTTACTGGTGCGCCGTTCAGCCTGAAGGCGATGGTGCGCGCGGCCATCATGTCAGGCCGGCTCCAGAGGATTGCCGTCCTTGGCGCGGATCGCGCGGTACACCGTCTCGGGGTCGAGCGGCAGCGTGGTCAGGCGAACCCCAACCGCGTCGTCGATCGCGTTCGCGACAGCTGGCGAAATGCAAAACATGGAACTCTCGCCCACGCCTTTTGCGCCGAACGGCCCGTTCGATTGATGGTGCTCGACGTACAGGCTCTCCATACGGGACGGTAGGTCGTGGAAGCTAGGAATCTTGTAATCGGCAAGCGAGGCATTGGTGACCTGACCGCCATCGAGATGAATTTTTTCGAAGAGCGTAAAGCCGAGCTGCATCGTCGCACCACCAGAAATCTGCGTCTCTACGATCTTGGGATTAACAGCCTTGCCCGCATCGACCACGCAGACCAACTTTTTTATCTTCACGTGTCCAGTTTCGGTGTCGACTTCAACCTCGGCGCCAGCGCCGCCAATCAACCAAAACGGTGTGACATTGCGGCTCTGACCGGTTTCGCGTGATGGAGATTCATAGTCTGGTCTGAAGGCCCCGCTACCGACGATATTGCCCGCCTGTATGCCATAACGCTTTTGCAGCAGCGCAGCGATCGGTGTGTTTGCGCCGTCCGGCTCACCGACTTCCTTGCGCAGCGCAGCAATCTTATCGATCACTTCCGCAGCGGCACGCTGTATAGCGTGGCCCATGTGAAAGAGTGAGCGCGAGCCCAGGGTTCCCATGTCGTAGGGGGTTACATCGGTATCCGGGTGGACGATCTTGACCGCTTCGGCCGGGACATTGAGCGCTTCCCCAACCATTTGGGCCATCGCGGTGTCCGATCCCTGCCCCATGTCGACTGTCCCACAATAGAGAGTGACTGAGCCGTCACCGCCAACATTGATGATGGCGACCGAAGTCGTGGGAGACGTTACCGCCTTGATGGCAACGCCAAAGCCGCGACCACGTCTGATAACGCCGGTGCCGCGATCGAATGGCTTGTTCCACTCAATGCGCTCAAGAATAGTGTTGAGAACCTTATCGAGCGGCGCATCAACAATGGCCTGACCGGTGGCGTGAACGCCGCCCTCGGCCAACAGGTTCTTGCGGCGAAATTCGGCTGGATCGAGTTTGAGCATGCGCGCCATCATGTCCATGTGGCTCTCGTAGGCCCACGCGATCTGCGGTAGGCCAAATCCGCGCAGGGAGCCTGATGGCGTTACATTCGTATAAAGCGCGTAGGAATCGACCCAGACATTGTCGATGTTGTAGGGACCAGAGGCTGTCAAACCCGCCTTCTGCGTCACGCGTGGCCCGATATCGGCGTAGGCGCCACCATTCCAAAACACCTCGCACTTGCGCGCGACTATCCGGCCATTGTCGTCCACACCGCTCTTGATGCGGAATGTGCTCGGATGCTTGGTAATCTGGTAAAACATCTCCTCCATAGTGGCAGCTACTTTGACCGGCTTACGAGCGATCATGGCAAGCGCGACTGCGAGCGCTTCAAGCTTTATATAAAGCTTGGAGCCGTAACCGCTGCCGACATACGGCACCTTAACGCGCACCCTGTTTTCCGGCCAGCCAAGCAGCCGCGCGATCTCTGTTCGCACGAACGATGGCCCCTGCGATGCGCTGTAGATGGTGACGCCATCTTTGCGATAGTCGGCGATGGTCGCAAAGGGTTCGAACGACAGATGCAAAACCTTCTGCGTCTTGAACTCATGCTCGAACTTGTGGGTGGCGGCCGCGTAGGCCTTCTCGAAGTCACCACGGCGCAAGCGGTAGTCGAGCGCAACGTTGGTGTCTCGAATGCCTTTGAGGTGCTTGAGATCGGTGAAGATGCCGGCAGGTTTGAGCTCATCGTGGACGAACGTGCTGGTTCTGAAGGCATCGATCTCATCGTAGACGGCGGGCAGTTCGTCGTATTCGGCCGTGATAAGTTGCACCGCCTGATCGGCGCTATGCGGGTCGCGGGCCAAAACGACAGCAACGGGTTCGCCGATGAAGCGGACCTTGCCATCGGCCAAGATCGGTTGATCGTGGAAGGCTGGCCCATAGTATGGATCGGGAATTACCTCTTTGACGTCCGCAATGGTGACAACGTGGAGGACGCCAGACACTTTCTTTGCGGCATCGATATCGACCGACTTAATTCGGCCGTGTGCCACGGTGCTGCGGAAGACTTTGGCATGCAGCATACCCGGCAGCCGCATAAGGTGGGTGTATTCCGCCCGCCCAGTGACCTTATCGCGGCTTTCAAGACGCGGCAGCGAGCGACCGATCTGCGAGCCGACTTTGGCGGCGTCAGGATTAGCGGTTGCTGCCATCAGGCCGCCTCGATCACGGCGCTCAAAGCCCGCCGCACGTAGACGCGAAGCAATTCGCGCTTGTACGGCGCGGAACCGCGTACGTCGGACACTAACTCGACATCCGCGATGGCTGCGTCGCCCGCCTGCCGAAACAGATCCTCGGTGGCCCTCCTGCCGTTGAGCACGGCTTCCGCGGACTTCAAACGCGTCGCTTTTTCGGTCGCGGCGCTCGCGACGAGACTGGCAGTTTTGATCGTGTCTCCCTCTCGCTGGATGATCGCAGCCACGCCCAGCGCGGGCCAATCGTCCGCCGAGCCGGTCGTGACCTTCATATAAGTACCCTTACCCGCCCCCTGTGTGGGAACCCGGACCTCAGCAATCAACTCGTTCTTTGCGAGAGCGGTCTCATAGTAGCCCACGAACAGATCGTCCACCGCGACTTCTCGTTGGCTTGCCGGCCCCGCGACCGTCGCGGTTGCATGCAGCGCCATTAACACGGGCGGCAGGTCCATATGCGGATCGCCGTGCGCCAATGCGCCACCAACGGTCGCAACGTTGCGCACTCGCACATTCGAAAGCGTGAGCAGTGTGCGCGCGATGATCGGCGCGAGCCTTCTTACCTCCGGCGAGTGTTCGAGTGCGGCGAGCGTGGTCATGGCCCCGATGACAAGTTCGTTGTCGACAGCCCGAATGTCGGAATATTTGCGCTCGATCTTCCTCAGACTGACCAACCTTCCGGGGTGAAAGACGCCAGCCTTCATCATCAGCATCAAAGCGGTGCCGCCTGCGATCGGGCGCACGGTCGCATCGTCGGGATCGAGCAACGCAATGGCCGCCGCGAGCGAGGTCGGTTCTGCAAGTTCGAACGGGATCATCGCGCTTCCAGCGCACCCGATGCCGGAGGTGCGAACTCGGTGCGCAATCGCTGTACAAACTCTTTTTCCATTTCCCTAGCTTTCGCGCGCAACACCGGTTGGCCAATGCTGCCAAGTCGTCCAGCCAACGTCGCTTCGACCGAATACGTTACTTGTGTCGTCGACCCCAGGTCTTGCAGCACGGTGAACGATTTGGCGGTGAGGCGGCCGACTAGTCCAAGCGGCTTGCCCTCGATGGTGGCTTCGATTTCCGACGGCTCTTGGATGCGCGTGATTTCGACCGTCACCGCAAATTTGAATTTCATGTACGCGACTTTGGTCTCGAACACCGCCCCGTAGTGGTTGGTATCGATCTCCTCCAGATCATGCACACCATCGACGAATCGAACAAAGGACCGAGCGTCACGTAAAAGCTTGAACAGGTCCTCGCGCGGCGCGTCGACGGTGAATGCTCCGACAACGTTCATGGATGAGGCCTGTCCATGGGTAACCGCGACATTTCGGCCTGAGGAAGCGTCGACACGCCGCGGAAGAGCTGCGGCGGGTGACGTAACGCTCCGTGGCCCTCAGTAAGACGCGGGACTCCGGAGGCTCATAAATTACGCATACGATATCAATATCGCGTATACGTGTCAAACACACCGGAAGTCCCTCTCAAGCATGGATGCATGCCTTCGTTGCGCTTGAAAGGCGCTCTGGCAAATGGCTAGAGCTAGGGTTATATTCGCCTGGATATAGCGATGATGTTGCTACGGGAACATGGAACTTTCTCGCCGCTTCGGCACTCCCTTCAGGCTCGAATTCGACCTACGCGGCAAAGCGCGAACCTAAACCCGGACCCCAGCTTTCGACGATTGTGATCGAACGTGTGTGGGTGCGATGACCACTTCTAGCTTTTGGGAACTGCAACGTGTATACACAAGTCAAAATCTCCAGCCGCTTTGGAACGCGCTTGCACGTGACTCTATCCGACGAAATCTTTCATGCACTCGCCCGCGATATCTTGTCCGGGGCGGTCCAGCCAGGCGAGCGACTAGACGAACCCAGCATTTGTCGGAAATTTAAAGTTTCGCGCACGCCAATACGCGAAGCCCTGCGGCGCTTAAGTGGGACGGGACTGGTTGAGATCACGCCTCGAAAGGGCGTCACGGTCGTGCGCATCGACGCTGAACAACTCAACGAAATGTTCGAGGCTCTCGCAGAATTGGAAGGACTTTGCGCGAAGCTTGGCGCCGTGCGGATGACAATGCTTGAAAAAAAGCGGCTTGAGCTCGTGAACGCAAACCGACAACGCAGAATCTCCGACGGCGAAAAGAACTTCGCGGAGATCAACAACGAGTTTCACGAGTTAATCTATCTAGGCGCACACAATTCAAGCATCGCCGCCACCACGCGAAACTTTCGGCAGCGGCTCGCTCCGTTCCGCGCCCTCCAGTTCGTGCCTGGACATACGGAATATTCGTTTCACGAGCACGACCACATCGTGAACGCTATTGTCGGAGGCGATCCTGATCGCGCGTATACGGTTATGCGTGATCACGTAATTGGAACCGGCCTGCAAGTCATCGAGCACTTTTCCCAAAACCACGACGCTCAGACTGAGAAGAAAAGGCCCGCGCGCGGTCGCCGGGCCTAATGGAACAATCGACTGCAAGGCCGACCACCGACACGAGCTTAAGCCGCATCTCGGCTTTCGTGGAAGCGCGCGGCAGCATGCCAGGATACAAAGACGCGCTCGAAAACGGAGACCGCGGCATAAAGCAACATCGACAGCACCGATATCCAGACTAGCGCCACAAACATCAGCACCGTGTTTAACGTTCCGGTGGCGACGATGAGCACATAACCAAGCCCCCTATCGGCGCCGATGAACTCGCCCACGATCGCGCCTACGACCGCAAGCGTAATCGCGACCTTTAGCGAGGCAAAGATGTGAGGCAGCGCATAGGGCAACTCGAAGAGTAGGAACCGCTTTAGCCGGGTGGCGCCCATCGAACGCAACAGGAAAACGTAGTCGCGTTGCGCGGACTTCAAACCAACCAAGGTGTCGATCATGATCGGAAAGAAGGCTAACAGGAACGAGACAAGCGCCTTGGGCAGGAATCCAACGCCGATCCAAACCACAAGCAGAGGTCCCAGCGCGACCTTCGGTAACACCTGGATGAACACTAGCCATGGATAGAAGGCCTGCTCAAAAATGCGAATATGGGCGAGCATCCAAGCCAGCAGCACGCCGAACATAACCGCCAAGACAAAACCGCACAGGATTTCCATCGTCGTGACGACTGCATGGCCGAACATGATTGGCAGTGTCGCAGCAGCGCGCAACGCAATCGTCGATGGCGCGGGCAAGATATAGGCCGGGAATAGCTCGCTCGACGCCCCCCACTGCCAGGCCGCGACTAACGCAATGAAGACGAGGATTGGGTAGACAATTCTCGCCACAAGGTCATGCATCGACCGTCATCCCGCTCTTCAATGCGAAGCTTCGATCGCCTGCCGCAGCTGGTGCTGGAATCGCACAAATTCGCCGCTGTCGCGCATTGCCACGGTGCGCGGTCGCGGCAAGTCGATGCGCAGCTCCTCGATGCAACGGGCCGGTCGGTAGGACAATACGAGCACCCGGTCCGAGAGAAACACCGCCTCGGATATGCTGTGGGTCACCATCACGGCGGTCGGCCGCTCGTCCATCCACAGCGTCTGCAGATGTAAATTCATCTGATCGCGGGTCAACGCATCAAGCGCGCCAAACGGCTCATCCATCAAAAGGATGCTTGCCCCATGCAGCAGCGCGCGGCAGATGGCAACACGCTGCCGCATGCCACCCGACAGCTCCCACGGGTGCCGATTCTCAAACCCCTTGAGCCCGACGCGTTCAAGAAGGCTTTGCGCCTTCGCACGCGCGGCAGCGCGATCGAGGCCACGCATATCAGCCTGGACCATGACGTTGCCGAAAGCGGTCCGCCAATCAAACAACAGATCCTGCTGAAAGGCGATGCCGATGTCAGTCAACGGCGCGGTCACAGCGCACTGCTCGACTTCGATCGAACCCCGCGTGGGCGACACCAGACCCGCGATCATCATCAGGAGAGTGCTCTTGCCGCAGCCACTCGGGCCGAGGATGGAGAGGAATTCCCCGCGCGCGATGTCGAGCGTCACGTTCTCGATTGCTACGATCGCGTTGCTGCCGCGGCCGTAGGCTTTGGCGACTTCTTTGAGCGTGATATGTGGGTTGAGGATCTTCAAGTGCTCAGTAACGTGCTGTGTGCTGCCTGGCGCGGGCTCCAGAGTCATTTGCCAATGAAGTCATTGGTATAGAATTGTTCGGGCGACGCCGGCGGCTTCATGCCTGCCGCATCGACCAGAAGCGCCACAGCCTTTTTCCATTCTTCCGGCGACTGCCAACCGAACGGCTTGCCTGCGGTGCCCGGCGTTTCAATATACTGAAACGACGCCAGCAAGGTCGCCTTGATTTGCGCCTCCTTGCCGCTGTCGAGCGGATTGGCCGCTACGAGCGCGGCGACAGCGTCGTCTGGGTGAAGCTGGGCTTCCTTCCAGGCTTTAGCAGTCGCGGCGATGAAATGCCGAACCTTATCCGGTTTGTTTTGAATGCTCGCTGTCGACACCACGATGCCGTGTGACGGCAGATCGATACCCGCGTCGGCATAGTTGAACTTGCCGACTTCTTTGAATCCGACGGATTTGAGCAGTGCCTCGCCAGCGGTTCCGTAGCTGCCGGCAACGTCAGCATTGCCTTGCGCCAAGTAAGAATATTTGATCGAACAATCAACCATGACAACTTTAACATCGTCCATGGTCAGACCAATCTGTTTCAGGTACGCCGGCAGATATTTGATCAGCCCGTCAGTGGGACAAAGCAGGATGCGCTTGCCTTTCAGGTCAGTGGGCTTCTCGATACCTTTGCCAAGAGGAAAGAACAGGGCCAGCGTCGATTTCTGGAAGATGCCCATCACCATTTTGGCTGGCAGCCCCTCGCTGACGAGCTGGGCAATCGTGCTTGCGTCGGCGAACCCGAAATCATCGGAGCCGTTTCCGACTAGCGTTCCCACAGCCGGCGATCCTTTGCCCTCTAACACCTTCACATCAAGACCTTCGTCCCGATAGTAGCCTCGCGACACGCCAAGATAGAACGGCGCATGATAACCGAGAGCAGTCCAATCCAGGCGAAGCGTTGACTGTTCTTGAGCACGGGCCTGCCCAATGACAAAAGCGAACACGCTCATCGCGCACGTCGCCCAGCACGCAACGGCTGATAAGGAGAGGCGCATTGAAACGCTCCTGGGTATGTGATTGCCGACATGCATACAATAATGGATTAAACGTATACCTGTCCACTTGGCGTTACCTACTCCAAACGCCATGCTGTTGGGGATGGCGTTCGGGAGCGCTGTTTTTGGTGCGAGGGGCTTGCAACACTTTGCGGTTTCCGCCAAGTGAGTGCCCAGTCGGATTGACAGCCACGATTTGCATACGATATCGTAAATACGTATACGATAGCATGGGAATAGCGCCGCATGACTGATCATGCTGCCGACGGTTGGATCGGCGCAAGCCTGCTGCGCAAGGAAGATGCTCGTCACCTGTACGGACACGGCATGTTCATTGCCGACGTGCAGTTGCCCGAGGTTCAGGACATTGCGTTCGTCCGTAGCCAAATGGCGAGCGCGCGTGTGCGCGGCATCAAAAAGCCGGCAGACGCTTCCGGGCAAGTGTTCACTCTTTCCGATATTCAACCGGTCAATATTCTAGAGGCTGGCCCCGAACTTGCCGCCCACCGCCATAGCCCGTATCCGCCTCTGGCTGATGATCGCGTGCGCTATGTCGGGCAAACGATCGCCGCTTGCCTGATGCCGACGCGAGCGCAAGCAGAAGATTTAGCAGATAAGGTTGAGGTCGATCTCGAGGAAATGCCCGCGGTCGTCGATGTTGTCGCAGCGATGCGGCCCGACAGTCCGCGCGTTTTCCATGACTGGCCGAGCAACGCCTACATCAGCACGAGCGTCGTAGAAGGAAAGCCAGAATCGCTCGCCGCAGCGCCAATCCGCTTACGCCGTCGGCTGCGACTCAATCGCCAGGCCACCGTGTCACTGGAAGGTAGAGGCGCGCTTGCCTATTGGGACTACAGGCTAGATGAGCTTGTTGTTTATCTGTCAACTCAGGGTGGTCAGGTCAAACGCCTGGCGCTGTCGCGCATGCTCAACATTCCTGAGCACAAGGTTCGCGTGATCGCGCCGGACGTTGGCGGCGGTTTTGGCGGCAAGAACCGAATCATGCCGGAGGATATCGCTGTCGCCGCGATCGCCTTAAAGGTCGGGCATCCGGTGCGATGGATAGAAGACCGGCGCGAACACCTGCTGGCGTCGCCGCACGCTCGCGACCACACCTATGATCTCACCATCAGCGCTGAGCGAGACGGTACCCTGCTTGGTCTCGAAGGCGACATCTACATCGATGCCGGCGCCTACGCGCTGTGGCCGACTGGAGCTTTTCAGGAAGCCAGCATGGCCTCGCGCAACCTGACCGGGCCATATCGCATGCGCCATCTGAAGCTTAATGCGTATACAGTCGCGACTAATAAGGCGCCGATGGGTCCGTACCGCGGCGTCGCCCGACCCGGCGCGACTTTCGCGATCGAGCGGCTGGTCGACGAGGTAGCCCGCGAACTGGGCCGCGAACCCGTTGATCTGCGCCGTCAGAACGCGGTGACGGCGGCGGAACTCCCTTATCGGACCGCCGCCGGTCTCAAGCTCGACACCGGGGACTACATTGCCGCTCTCGATATTGCGCGCGACAAGATTGATTTGCCGGCGATCCGCAAACGGCAGGCCGCGGGCGAATCCGACGGTCGCAAGATTGGCGTCGGATTTGCGTTCTATACCGAGCAAAGTGGTCACGGGACCGTGGAGTTCATGAAGCGCAAATTCCGCGTCATACCCGGCTACGAGTCAGCCAATGCTCGCATGCTGCCGGACGGCAGCGTCCTGATCTACGTCGGCGTGCAGAATCACGGCCAGGGCCACGAGACCTCGCTGGCGCAGATCGCGGCGCACGAACTCGGCATCAATCCAGCACAGATTTCCGTCCGGTACGGCGACACCGCGATCGGGCCTTACGGTTTTGGCACGTTCGCCTCTCGCTCGATCGTGTTTGCCGGCGGCGCCGTCGGAAAGGCCGCCCGTAGTCTCGCGCAAAAGATCCAGCGCATCGGTGCACATCTCCTGCAGACAGATATCGCCTCAACTCGTATTGGCGATGGGATGGTGCACGGCCCGTCCGGCAAGGTCGGCTTTTCTGAAATCGCGTTCGCCGCCAATGCGCGGCCGGACCAGCTGCCGACTGGTATGGATCCGCTGCTGGACGCGATCGCGACCTATGAACCGGCTGATTCTGGCGGTGTGTTCGCATACGGGACGCATGCCGTGGTCGTGGCGGTGGAACCGGACAGCGGTGTTGTCGAACTTCTCGACTACGTTGTCTCCGAAGACTGCGGCACCATGATCAATCCGATGATCGTTGATGGGCAGGTGCAGGGTGGCATCGCGCAGGGCATCGGCACAGCGCTGTACGAAGAGATTCCCTATGACGAGTTGGGCCAGCCGCTCGCAACCACGTTCGCCGACTATATGGTGCCGTGCGCTCCTGAAATTCCTACGGTTCGCATCGAACATATCGTCACTCCAGCGCTGACCACGGAATACGGCGTGAAAGGTCTGGGCGAAGGTGGAGCGATCGCTCCACCGGCAGCGATTGCCAACGCCGTCGCCGACGCGTTTCGCGATGTCGGCGCCAGCTTCAACGAGACGCCGCTAACGCCGCGCCGAGTCTCTGAGGAGGTTGCCGCGGCGCGCCGCAAGAAAGAAGGCGGGGCATGAAATCCGCGGCGTTCGCATATGTGCTCGCAAAGAATATCAGCGACGCTACCTCGGCGCTGGCTCGACACGGCGAGTCAGCCGCCCTCATTGCCGGCGGCCAGTCACTGGTGCCGATGCTCAATTTGCGAGTCGCCGTGCCGGAGCTCCTTGTCGACATCGCTAGCCTGGAGGAGTTGAAGGAGAACGGGTCGAACCTCGCCAGCCATCGCCTTGGTGCCTTGACCACGCACGCCGATATTGAGGACGGGAAAGTTTCCGATCCGTTCGGCGGACTGCTTCGGAAGGTGGCGTCGGGAATTTCGTATCGCGCGGTGCGCAACTACGGCACCGTCGGCGGCAGTGTTGCGCTGGCCGATCCCGCGGCCGATTGGCCGGTCTGCCTGCTGGCGCTGGGCGCCGAAGTCCGCATTGCCGGCGGCAAGGGTAGCCGCTTGCAGCCCATGGACAGTTTCCTCCGCGGCCAATATACGACCGCGCTCGGTCACGATGAGATCATTCTCGGCTTCGACATTCCGCGGGACCGCGCCGGCATCCGCTGGGGCTTTTCCAAGGTGGTGCGAAAAAGCGGGGCGTTTTCCAGCTCCATCGCGGTTGCCATCCAACGGGGCGCGGACGGGCCGGCTGCGGTGGCGCTCGGCGCTGCCGGACCGCGGCCCTATCTGCTGCCGACCACCGCGGCGCGTATCGGCCGCGGCGAAACTTCGGAAGGCTCACTGCGCGAGGCCATCGCCAAGGACCTAGCCGCCTGCGTGCCGGATGAGGACGCCTATTTGCAGCGCCTCCACACCTCGACCGTGTTGCGGGCGGTACGGGAGATGCCGCGTCCATGAAATCGGTAACCGTCGAAGTAAACGGCACGAAGCGCGCTGGCGACATCGAGCCGCGGCAGACGCTCGCCGACTTTCTGCGCGACCATTGCCGTCTGACCGCGACCCATCTTGGCTGCGAGCACGGCGCCTGCGGCGCCTGCACCGTGGTCGTCGATGGCAAGGCGACGCGTTCCTGTCTTCGTCTTGCGGTGATGTGCGACGGGCGCTCAGTCCAGACGCTCGAGGGCTTCGGCAGCGATCGCATCATGGAAGTGCTGCGCCAACATTTCCATGAGAACCATGCCTTGCAGTGCGGATTTTGCACGCCGGGCATGTTGATAATGGCGCGCGACATCTTGTTACGCTTGCCTGCCCCCGACGCCGCAACGGTACGTCACCAACTTAGCGGTCAAATCTGCCGCTGTACCGGCTACGCCAATATTGTCAAAGCGATTGTCACGGCCGGAAAAGCCTTGGCTGAGGGCACGGAAACTGCGTGATAGCTGACGAACAGCATTTTCTCGCTTGAGCCAAGTTGAAGCGTGCCGCGCCAGGCGCCCCTTACTTCGGCTTTAAATCGATCGCATCGCGAAGCGCAAAACCGAATCGAAGAGGTGAGACATTCTTTCCTCGATTTTGGAAGTAAGCAGAGACAAAATTTCGCGCGAATGTTTGAAGAGGCCGCGGCATCATTTCGATGTCTCAAAATAAATTAAGAGAATCGGCGAAACACTTGCGACGAGCGGCAATGCGTTTAGCAATCAGAAATCCTTCGGAAGTTCACGAGCCCATTTGACTCGCATTCGCGCATCAAGTCGCTTGCTGGACCGGGCAATAGTCGGGAATGTCTTTTGCCTATTGAACGGAACGCATGCATCGATGACCACCCGCGAGTTCCGCTTGTCGCTTTTAGCATCGTAGCACATTGGGTCGAGCGCCGAGCTCCAGCCGCCGTGGATGACATCGACCTGGATGCGCGGATCGCAGCGCGTGCACATCGCCCAGATAACGTCGTTGATGTTGGTCGGATCGATGTCATCGTCGACCACGATTGTCCACCGATTGCAATAGGCGCCAGCGTGACAATGCGAGGCCACCATGCCGGCTTGCTTGGCGTGACCGCCGTAGAGCTGCTTGATCGACACTGTCAGCATGAAGCGACTGCCGCCTGCTTCGTGGGCCCAGACGCCCTTCACCTCCGGGATGCCGGCGGCCTCCAGCTGGTTCCAAACCGCGCCGCAGCGATAGGTGCCGAGATAGAAGGTGTTGTCATTGGGCGGCACGGCAGGAATCGCCCCCATGAGAATGGGGTCGTTGCGGTGCATCATAGTGGCGATACGGATCGCCGGCTCGGGGTGACTGTCGGACGGATAATAGCCGGTCCATTCGCCGAGCGGCCCCTCATTCAGCCTGTCATTTGGCCGGATGAAACCTTCAAACGCGATCTCGGCGTTGGCCGGCACCGGCAGTCCGGTGCGCGGCATGTTGACCACCTCGATCGGCTCGCCGAGGATCCCGCCGGCAGCTTCGATCTCACTTTTGCCATAAGGAATCTCGAGCCCTCCGAGCATGAAGAGCGCGGGATGCATCCCGACAACGACCGCGACCGGACAGGCCTGTCCGCGGTCGTGGTATTTGCCCATGATCAGAAGACCGTGCTTGCCCGGCGACATGAACACGGTCGCGACGTCCGGTCCTTGGCTTTGAACGCGATAGCAGCCGTAGTTGAGCCACCCGGTGTCCGGATCCTTCATCACCACCGTGCACGCCGTGCCGATATAAGGACCACCGTCGTGTTCGTGCCATACCGGCGTCGGAATTTTTTGGATGTTGACGTCCTTGCCTTCGCATACGTTTTCGAGCAGCGGGCCGCCGTTGACCGGCTGTGGCGCGTGCGACGGCGCATGTTTCATGTAGTCGCGCCACCATCCGATCAATTCCATTTCGGAAGCAGTCGGCGGCAAACCGAGTGCGACATTGATCCTCGGTACTGATGTGAGGATGTTGGCGATGACGCGGTGGCCCTTCGGAAAGCCCGGCACTTCGTCGAACAGCAATGCCGGATTTCCCATCTGCCGTTGAAAGATATCGACGAAGCCGCCAATCTCCTCTTTGGTGTCGGCTCCCTTAATGGTCTTTAGCTGTCCTGCAGTGTCGATTGCCCGAATCCAGTCACGCAGATCCTTGTTAGCCATTTCCTGCTGTCCCTACGTATACGAACGAGAAATATCGTACACAAAGCAGGCCGACAACGACAAGGGCAAATGGCTGGCAAGCACAACACGCAATCGATGAATTGCAAGGCCCTGCACCCAAAGACGCCAAGGGTGATTGAACGCCGTCCGGCGAGTTCTACGACAACAACCCATCCATGGTGCTGCAGCGGCCGACTGCGTCCTTAAGGCCAGTTTGCGCGGGGTCAGACACGGCCATTCTCCTTGAAGCGGGCGCTATCACCCCGACGGGAGGGCGCGCAATCGAAGCGTTAATGCTTTCAACTCCAGCAACAATTGGTGGAGAGCCGTGCGGGAAGCTTCATCGATCAGCCGACTTTGCGCATCGAATTTGGTCTTGGCGTTTGCGATGTCGACATGCGGAATATTCACAGCAATCATGTTAAGCGAAACGCACACGTGGCGAAAATGAAACTGGCCGCGCGCTGTGCCGAGCGGACTGACTGAAGCGCCGAATACCCCGCACGGCTTGCCGTTAACAGGCGGATCGGGAGGACGCGACAGCCATTCGAGCGCGTTTTTTAGGACGCCGGAAAGCGAGAAATTATATTCTGGAACAGCGAATATAAGCGCATCTGCACTGTTCACACGCGCGCGAAATTCTTTGACGACTTCCGGGAATCCCTTCTGCTCGACATCGGCATTGTAAAAGGGGATACTTCTCAGCTCCGCCATCTCGAACATCATTTCGTCCGGCAAAATCGACGCGATGGCCCGCAAGGCTCCCGAATTGTAGGACTGCGCGCGGAGACTTCCCGATATGCCAAGTAACTTGATTGGCGATTGGTTTGCCATCGACTAGCAAGCTCCATGACGTCGGCTGTTCAAACCTTTGAGATTTCGAACACGGAGGGATGAAAAATCTCCTCCGCGCTCAACTTACGCGCAGCCAATCCCTGTTCGAACGAATACCGAGTGAGCTTTTCGATATCCTTTGCGTTTTCAGCGATGCCGTAACGCCAGAAGTCTTCGCTCATCAGCTCGACAGCGTCTTGAACGTACATCTCTGGCCAGGGCAGCGTGACTTTGGTCGCGGACAGTTCTCTTAATTCAGCAATCGCTATTTTCTTTGCTTGACAGAACGCCTTGTAGACCGAGGCTGGCAACCACGGATATTTCTCTGCCAGAGTTTTCCTGATGCCAACGAGATGCATGATCGGAAACATGCCCGAACGGCGATAGTAGTCCATTTCGACTTCCCGATAGTTCGGGAACATCAGTCCAACGTTGGGCGCGCGATTGACGAAGGCCGAGATCTCACGTGCGCTGAACACTGCGTCGAGCTCGCCGTCGACTAACATCTTATTTAGTGTCTTGCCCGCCGGGATTGGCCGGAGGTCAATACCGTTTGGCAACTTCAACGGTGTCCGCTCGTCCCGACCTGGCTCCTCCTGACCCCCAGTGCGCCAGCGGATATCGGATGGATCTAGTCCGAAATCTTCCTTGAAAATGCCCCTCATCCAAACGTTGGCGGTCTGCTGATATTCCGGAAGACCGACGAGCTTGCCCTTGAGGTCCGCCGGCCCGCGGATGCCGCGATCGGTTCTGATGTAGATCGCCGAGTGTCGGAAATGCCTTGAGACGAAGGCAGGTATGGCCACGTAGGGACAAAGGTTCCGCGAGGTGGTCATCAGATAACTGTTGAACGAAAGCTCCGCCACGTCGAAATCGTGATAGCGAAAGGCCCGAAAGAACAACTCCTCAGGATCGAGTGGGAGATATGTAACCTCGCACCCGTCAACCCGAACACGACCGTCCTTGATCGGACGGGTGCGGTCGTATTCGGCACAGGCAATGGTGATTGGGACAAGGGACATGCGATAGCCTCGTACGCGAGCGTAGTATTACTGTGACATTTCAGCGTAACGTCACGTTGCTGTCAATGCGCCGATCCTGACAACACCACCTCGCGCCTTGCTTTTGCGGACTGCGCCACGGCGAGGATGGCCTCGATTGTGTCCCGACCCCAACGCGCGTTATGCCGGCTTGGATGTCCGTGCCGCACTGCCTTCCACAGGCTATCAAGTGCGTCGCCCTGACCCGGCCTGCCAACGCCTCGCACCGCGGGGATTTCCCGCGTTCCTGAGCGACCATGAATCAATATGCCATTTGGCGAAAGTCGAATATCACCGCCCTCGCAGGTCGCGATGATCAAGCCGAAATGGGGAAGAAAAGGCTGCTCGTTGACTAGCGCGCGTCCACCGAAGCCCAGATCTTCATGTGCCTGAAGATCGCTGCTGCGCGAAAGAAATGCCCCGCGAGTACTTCCATGTCGGTTCGGTTCTTTTGCCGTGCCACCTTCAGCGATCCAGTAATGCCACTCATCACTGTCGAAGAAGTCGTAGCCGCTGAATGTAACCGATGCAGCTGCACCGCTTTGGAGATCAAGGAAGACGGTACAGTGGCCCGAAGCCGGGCGCGCACTATCCAGCGCTCCCATACTCGCGCGCACAGAACGAACATCGCCGCCGATTAGACGAACGATTTCAATTTGATGAGCGAGTTGATTGAAAACGATACCACCACCTTTCGCGACATCAAATTCATCGGCGCGGTGTGGGCGAAGAAGAAAGTCATTGTAGTTGAATGTTAAAATCATCCCGAGGCGGCCCAAGTCACCGCTCTCGATGACGCGCTGCATTTCGCGCACGTTAGGATCAAAGCCGTGGGTGTGGCCAACGATGAGCGTCATACCAGTCCGTTCTGCGGCGGCGATCACCGCATCGCAGTCGACCAGAGTTAGCGCCAGAGGTTTCTCGACGAGGACATGTTTGCCGTGTTCCAGAGCCTCGACGGCCTGAGCGGAATGAAACTGATGCGGCGATGCTATGTAGATGGCCTCAATCAAGGGGTCGCGGCACAAGTCGCTGTAGTCCGCATAAGTCTTGGCATCGAACTGCTGCGCAAAGGACAGCCGCGGTCGTGGCAGCGGGTCCATTCCCGCGCACAACCGGATGTGTGGATGAGCGGCGGCGGCCCGGATCATGAACGCGCCTGCCAAACCAAGTCCGGCAATGCCCAAACGCAGAGGTTCCGGCGGCGCCCTGTCTTGATCGTCGCTGCGCATGGGCCCTCGGAAAGACCTGTCTTAGAGGAGTGTGCTCAGCGCGCCATCGAAGATCATGGTTTGATCGAGGTGGGCGGTGCGGCCTGAGAGCTGCCAGCCTGAGGCACCGCGCCTTAGCGTGTCGTATCTGATGGCCACATAGAAACCGCCCTCGGGAATGCTGGGACGATTTCGGTAGGCCAGCAGATAAGAGGTGACGTCGAACTCGCCTGGCTTCTCCGAATGGTACGCTTCGATATTGGAAACCACGCGTCTCGTCATTGACGGCGGATTTTCCGCTCGCGTGAGGCGTGGATTCGAAACCTGGTCAATTCTGGATTTAAGGCCAGTCAAGTCCTCATCGACAATCGCGTAGCTCAGGGGTTGCGCATCGGCATCCCGCGCTACGCCCGCGGTGACGCGATAGCGGATATCATGCGCTATAAGCGCAAGCCAGCCAGCGTAGTCGCGACGGTCCAGCAACCCGGCTTCGCGATACAGAAAACGCTGAATTTCTATAAAAAGCGCATCATCAACGGCACGGGCTTGAGCGTCGTTCATGAAACAGATTCTTCTCGATTAGGGAGCGGCTTCATGATTTGAAGACATGCAACGATCCCACTGGCGCATAAATTCCAGTTGAGCGACCTCAGTGTCCGCCGGCTTGAAAGCGCGCCCCGGCCATTTGTGGTCCTTTTCCGGTTTGTCGATGTAGGGCAACGCAGTGTGGAAGCTGTACGGGAATTGCTTAGCAATCTCATTGTTGCTCGCGAAGGTGGCGGATGCCCATAATTCGAGGTCGTCCTGCTCGAATACGCCGGAAGCGCCAAAGTTATGAAAACCCTTCCGCAGGACATCATCCTTATAAGTTTGCGACGCTTCCTTTTCCGCCAGCACCCAGCTCAGCACTTCCATTTCCGTGCCGCTAATCGGTTGCCATTGTCGAATGATCACCGCCTTCTGTGCGGGCCCAACCTGGGTTTCAATGAAGGACAAGTTGGGAAAAATGGTGCCGACAATCACACGCAGTTTCTCAAGCAGCTTCAACTGATCTCCTTTGAGAAACTTGCCATAAAGCGGCTCCAGATCGCGCGGGTGAGTCTGATAGGCCTCCTCCGGTAGGCCAGGGGCTAAATAGGTCAACGTGCAACCATGACCTTGATCGGTTACGACCTGAAAACTATTTTCTGCCGCCGTTGCGAAGCCTGCACGCGCCGCCCGGACGGGATCAAGCGTCAAGGGACCTATGTGAGTGGTGAGAATATGCTGACTGTCGCCAACGAAGTTTAAGGCGCCCACCTTCCAGTTCGACTTAGCGCGCCAGCGATGCGGCGGCGCAAGCACCTCCATTCCTCCCGGCGACCGACATAGAAAGGGGTCGATGTACCATGCTATCTCTCCGAGATAGCCGGAAAGCGTTTCGACGTCCTCATTCCAACAGCCAAAAATAAGCCCCTTATGGACTTCGACACGAGGTACGGGCGCCAATCCGAATTCGGAAAAGTCAAATCCTTTGGGGAAATGCTTGTCGAAAGTCGTCGTCATCAGACGGCCCGATCGCTCGTACGTCCAACCATGGTAGGGGCAGACGAAATGGCGGGCGTTGCCCGAATCGGCGCGGCAGACCTTGGCACCGCGATGCCGACAGCTGTTCAAAAATGCGCGCACGCTACCATCGCTGTCGCGAACGATGACGACGGGTACTCGTCCCATCGTACGGGTTACGAAATCGCCCGGATTCGCAAGCTCGGTTTCGTGCGCCAGAAAGATCCAGTTGCGATCGAAGATACGTTGCATTTCCAGGCGGTAAACATCGTCGCTCACAAAGACATCGCGGCTGACCAGACCGCGCTGAACATCGACCCACGGGGCGTTGCGTAGGCCTTTCGACTGGGAGGACATGGCACCCACCTTAGTGAAATATCACTTACTCTTCAAACTAACCCAAAGTGCTATGTAGTGGCAAGGAGCACCCTCCCTCTTCACTCGCACGGCAGAGAACGATAACTTGGGGTGGTGCCGTTAGTACTTCAATTTGCCACCCCGTCACAGCTAGTTACAGTCCCATCGATGCCGACCAAGAGAAAGCTCAAGACCAGAGTCGGCGGCCGGCGCCCCGCTCCCGCATCGCACCGCGCTGCCGAGTCTCTACGCGACGCGGCTTACCAGAAGATCAAGCATCGCATCATTACCTGCACTTTCAAACCGGGCGAATATATCAACGAACTGCAGCTTTCCGCACTTCTTAACATTGGGCGGACGCCGGTTCATCAGGCACTGGACCGGCTAATGGTCGAAGGGATGGTCGAGGTCATCCCGCGAAAAGGCGTCATCGTCAAACCTGTAAGCCTGAACGAGGTGTTGCAGATTATCGAAGTACGACTGATCAATGAGCCACTCGGCGCTCGGCTTGCTGCCGAACACGCTAGTGACGCCGACCTGTCCGACATGGCCGAAATACTTAAACGGGCCAAGCACTGGGCCGGAGTTCGCAATGTCGAAAATCTTATGTTGCTCGACCGGGAATTTCATTTCATCATCGCCAGGGCGGCCAGGAATGATGTGCTCACGGAGCTGTTGCGTAATCTGCACGAGCGTTCGTTGCGCTTCTGGTTCATTTCCCTCAACGCCCCGACGCAGTATCAGCTAGTTCAAGACGAGCATGCGGCGATACTGGACGCCATCGGCCGGCACGAGCCGGCCAAGGCCGATACGGCGATGCGTCAACACATCGAATCCTTCCGCAGGAATGTATCGCAATTTATGTAGCCTCCCTCCCCCGCAACGGCCACAAGCAAATTGACGACCTGATCGCATTGTGAAATATCACAGACTTGTGTTTTTGTGCCAACGCTTGCGCCAGGCAGTCTTCATCCAATGCTCAAACCTGGACCGTCCCGCGCGTCGAACGCAGTCATCCACTCCACCGCCCATTATTTGCTTCAAGCC
Organism: Xanthobacteraceae bacterium; assembly: GCA_030039655.1. The sequence continues at coordinate 20,315 of JASHVC010000508.1, forward strand.
CTCAACGAGATCGACGTTGAGTATTTATTTTGTAATTTTGGCACTGACCATGCCCCTTTGTCGAAGAGTTGGCGCGGTTTGAGGCCGAAGGATTGCGAGCACCCAAAATCGTCTTATGCCCGCATGAAAACGTCGCAGTGCACATGGCAGGCGGTTTTACGCAAATGACCGGCCGT
>JASHVC010000509.1 GCA_030039655.1 Xanthobacteraceae bacterium
AACACGGCGCTGAATGAAAGCGTGAAAACGCCCGAGGTGCAGAAAGCTTACGCAAATCTCGACGTCGTGACCCGGATCGTGACGCCCCAAGAGCTGAAGACTTTCATGGCCGAGGAAGTGCGCAAGTGGCAGCAGGTCGTGGCCCAGGCCGGCATCAAGGGCGAATAAGGAGACCTAACGCTCCGCCACTATCGCACCGGCGTCATTTGCCAGTGGCAGACGGTCAATCGAGATCATGCGTGGCAACCGCACAGGAGCGGCCCTGCTGCCGGCGTCGCGCAGGCAGGAGGCCTCGAAGTAGGGCCATTCACGCTGTGAGCAATCGGTGCCGAGGCGCTGCATGTCGAGCCGGTCGCCCTTCACCGCAACCACCTCCGGCAGGCTAAACCCTTCCGGCGAGCGCGCTTGGACCTGCGGCGAAAAGATGCTCAGCAGCGAGACCACAAGAGCTGCAATCAGCGCGGCGGCGACGGTGTAGGCGGACTTTCGCATACCTTAGACCCTGTTCCGCGATCCTGCCGGCCTCGAACGGTCGGCTTTTGCTTGTGTCGCGGTTCGTGGCGCCCAGGTTTCGCCTAAACTGCAAAAAATCGTCTTTGCCTGATCTTAGAAAGCATCGGTATTCGGCAACCATTTGATTCTGTGTTAACTTTTCCCTGCGGGAAGGGGCGGTCTTTACGCCAGTCAGGAGAGGTCCTGTTAGGCGAACGGTCCGCCCCGTCGGCGAGCGGCAACAACGGAAGCGGTTCTTGCGGTAGCGTTCACCGCAAGCTAGACCGCGCCCATGCTGCGGACCGCGCTCTTCGCCGGATCTTTCGATCCCATCACGCTGGGCCATCTCGATGTCGTGCGCAGCGCCGTGCGCCTCGCCGACCGCCTGGTGCTCGCGGTCGGCGTTCACCCCGGGAAGACACCGCTGTTCTCGGCAGAGGAGCGCTTGGCCATCCTCGAAGAGACTTGCACACCCGTTGCGCGCGCGGCGGGTTGCGAAATCGTCTGCACCACCTTCGCGGACCTCGTTGTCGTGGCGGCCAAGCGCGCGGGGGCGACCATCCTTGTCCGCGGCGTGCGCGACGCCACTGATTTCGATTACGAGATGCAGATGGCAGGTATGAACGCCACCATGGCACCGGACATCCAGACCGTCTTCTTGCCCGCTTCGCCGGCGGTCCGCCCGATCACCGCCACTTTGGTCCGCCAGATTGCGGGCATGGGGGGCGACGTCTCGGCATTCGTGCCTGCGCCAGTGGCCGTGCGGCTGAAAAAGAAATTCGCCAAAGCCTGACGCACCAAGGCACTTCAATCAGGAGAACCCATGACCCGACTCATTGGCTTTCTGCTCGTATTTTTTTGCACGGCCGCGGCTTTCGCGCAGCTTTCAACGAACATCAATCGCGCTCTCATGAATCCTGCGGCGCTCACCGAACAGGCGCCGCCGCTCTACAAGGCGCGATTCGACACCAGCAAGGGCATGTTCATCATCGAGGTGCATCGCGACTGGGCGCCGAACGGGGCCGACCGCTTCTACAACCTGGTGAAAAACAACTTCTACGACGAGGACCGTTTTTTCCGCGTCATCAGGGGCTTCATGGTTCAGTTCGGAATCAACGGCAACCCGCCGGTTTCGGCGCAGTGGGAAAACGCCAACATCAAAGACGACCCGGTCACCCAGAGTAACCAGCAGGGCTTCGTCACCTTCGCGACCCGGGGTCCCAACACACGCACGACACAGGTCTTCATCAATTTCAACGACAATCACGGCCTCGACGGCCAAGGCTTCGCGCCGTTCGGCCAAGTCACGCTCGGCATGGCGGTGGTGGAATCGCTTTACAATGGATACGGCGAAGGGGCGCCGCGCGGCAGCGGGCCTTCGCAGTCCAAAATCCAATCGGACGGCAATCCGTATCTGCTGAGCCAGTTTCCCAAGCTTGACTACATAACGAAGGCTACCATCACCAAATAGCATCCGGTATTCAGAGCCATTCCGCAAAACTTAAACCATGTAACGAGAGGAACGAGTCAATGGCAGATGCGTCGCTTCCCGCGGGCACCGATCCGAACAACACGCTGATTCTCGAGACCACACCGGGTTCGATCGTCATAAAACTGCACAGTGACATTGCGCCGGGGCACGCCGAACGGCTCAAGAAGCTTGCGCGTGAAGGCTTCTACAACAACGTGCCGTTCCACCGCGTCATCGAAGGCTTCATGGCGCAGACCGGCGACGGCCAACATGGCAACGGCACCGGCGGTTCGTCGTACCCCGATCTCAAGGCCGAGTTTTCCAACAAGCCATTCCAGCGCGGAACCGTCGGCATGGCACGCAAGGGCGGCAACAATCACTCCGCCAACAGCCAGTTCTTCATCATGTTCGACGAGGGCTCGTTCCTCAACGGCCAGTACACCGTGATCGGCGAGGTGGTCCGCGGCATGGACGTGGTCGACAAACTCAAGCGCGGCGAGCCGCCATCCAACCCTGACCGTATCATTCGCATGCAGGTGGCGGCCGACGGCAAAGCGTAACGCCGCATGGGTGCGCTCGGCAAAGTGATCGCCGCCTGTGGTGTGGCGATCGTTGTTGCCGTGACCGAAGCGCAGGCACAGGTGCGGCAACCTCCGGCGCAGGCGCCTTGCAGCGTACTAAGCGGGCGCCCCTGCCATCCGTCGTTCTGCGGCGTCTTCCACCGCGGTCCGTGCTTCCCCGAGTATCTGCCACCGCTCAACGAAGATTTGCGGGTGACCATCACCTCCAGCGACGAGAATGGCACCACGAGCCAACCGAGTGGCACCGCGTGGAAAGGGAAGGAAGATGCCGACGACGGCGCGAACAATCACGCCGTCGATTCAATTGTGGCGATGTTTGCAGCGCTACGCGCCTGCTGGGTGCCGCCGCCGAAAGAGCAAGCACGGCACGGCATGCAATATACCATTCGCTTTGCCTTCAAGAGCGACGGGAAAATCATCGCGCCGCCGTGGCGGACCTATTCGAGCCACGATGTGCCCGCGGGTGTGCGTGACCTCTATGGCGCCGCCATCGATGCAGCGCTCAAGCGCTGCACGCCGCTGCCTTTCAGCAAAGGGATGGGCGAAGCGATTGCGGGCCGTCCGATCGTGATCCGGTTTGTGGACGATCGCACCATCGACAATTCGAAGAGTCAGCAATAAGTGCCGATAAGGCTCACGGCCGCGAGATCGGTGCTGGCTGTGAAAGATCTCTCCGATCAGGCCAAGTGGAGCTGTCGTTGTCAGGCGCGCCTGCGTCTGGCACGCCACATTGCGGAAAGGCGGTGCCTGGCAGAATGGTCCGCCAGAGCCGTTTCAAGTCGGAGCTAGGATTGCAGGGACGGCCAGCCATCGACGGAATATGGTTTGAAAAGGGCCGGCGCGCCAGGGCTGGGCGGCGCTGCCAGCGGCCCATTGATTGACGACGCATGCGGACGGATTTGTTCGATTTCGCGCTACCGGAAGACCGCATCGCGCTGCGGCCCGTCTCGCCCAGGGATTCGGCGCGGCTTCTGGTAGTGCGGCCGGGTAATCGCACAGTGCTGACGGACCACACTATGCGGGATCTGCCCGGCCTGTTGCGGTCAGGCGATACGCTGGTGGTCAACGACACCAAGGTGTTTCCGGCGAACCTGCGCGGCCGCCGGCTGCCACGCACCGAAGGCGGCGATCTCGAGCCGGCAATCGCAGCAACGCTCACCCGGCGGCTCGACGGTTCGCGCTGGACCGCCCTGGCGCGGCCGGCAAAGCGGCTCGCGGTGGGTGACATCGTGCGCTTCGGCAGCGAGGGAAAGGTCTGTTTCCTTGATCAGCTAGACGCCACGGTCGAGGCGAAAGGGCAGGGCGGGGAGGTGACGTTCGGGTTCGCCTTTCATGGCGCCGTGCTCGATCAGGCACTGGCCGAGCGCGGCGACGTGCCGCTGCCGCCCTATATCGCGAGCCGTCGCAGCGTCGACGACAGCGACCGCGTCGACTACCAGACCATATTCGCCCACGTGGAAGGATCGGTTGCGGCGCCGACCGCGGGCCTGCATTTCACCGAATCGCTCGTGGCCGGTCTGCAAGCCCGCGGCATCGGCGTGCAGCGAGTGACGCTGCACGTCGGTCCAGGCACCTTCCTGCCGGTCAAGGCCGAGGACACGGCGGACCATCGCATGCAGGCGGAATGGGGCAGCATCAGCGCCGAGACGGCGGCGGCACTCAACGCCACGCGGGGCGCAGGTGGCCGCATCGTTGCCGTTGGTTCCACGTCGCTCCGCCTCGTCGAAAGCGCAGCCGCAGAGGATGGCACCATCGGCGAATTTTCCGGCGATACGGCGCTATTCATCAGCCCCGGCTATCGCTTTCGTGCCGTCGACGTGATGCTGACCAATTTCCATTTGCCGCGCTCGACACTGTTCATGCTCGTCAGCGCCTTCAGCGGCCTGGAGACCATGCGCACCGCGTACGCGCATGCAATTGAATCTGGGTATCGATTTTATTCCTACGGCGATGCGTGTTTGTTGTTTCGATGAGGCTGTGCCGTGACTGAATTTTCCTTCCGCCTCATCGCCACTGAAGGCGCGGCGCGCGCCGGTGAAATGACGACCGCGCACGGCGTTGTGCATACGCCTTGCTTCATGCCCGTGGGCACGCAGGCCGCGGTCAAGGGCGTGCATCATGATGACGTGCGCGCCGCCGGCACCGAACTGCTGCTCGCCAACACTTATCACCTCATGCTGCGGCCGGGCGCTGAACGCGTGGCGGCGCTCGGCGGCCTGCACACCTTCATGCGCTGGCCAGGTCCGATGCTCACGGATTCCGGCGGCTTTCAGGTGATGTCGCTCGCGGCGCTGCGCAAAGTGACGGAGCAGGGCGTCACCTTCCGCTCGCATCTCGATGGCGCCATGGTGGAGCTGACGCCCGAGCGCGCCATCGAAGTGCAAAGGCTGCTGGGCACCGACATCGCTATGCAGCTCGACGAGTGTGTGCGGCTGCCGGCCGATCGCGCCGAGATCGCGCGGGCGATGAAGCTTTCGCTGCGCTGGGCCGAGCGCTGCAAGCGCGCCTTTGAGGGCGCGCCGTCGGGCCACGCGCTGTTCGGCATCGTCCAGGGCGGGGATGATCAAACGCTGCGTCAGGAAAGCTTGCGCGCGCTCGCCCGCATCGGCTTCGATGGCTACGCCATCGGCGGGCTTGCCGTTGGCGAATCCCAGGAGGTCATGCTCCAAGTCGTCGAGACGACGGCGGCCGCGCTACCGGCCGACAAGCCGCGCTATCTCATGGGCGTCGGTACGCCTGCGGACCTGCTGGAGGCCATCGCCCGCGGCGTCGACATGTTCGACTGCGTGCTGCCGACACGCAACGGCCGCCACGGCCTTGCCTTCACCCGCTTCGGCCCCATCAACATCAAGAACGCGCACCACGCCGACGATCCACGGCCGCTCGACCCGGAAAGTCGCTGCCCGGCGGCGCTCGACTTCTCGCGGGCCTACCTGCATCACCTGTTCAAGGCCGGCGAGGCGCTCGGCGGCACGCTGTTGTCGGTCATCAATCTTTTCTACTACCAGGACCTCGTCGCCGGCGCGCGAGAGGCGATCGCGGCAGGCCGCTTTACCGACTATGCGACACAGGCGACGGAGCAATGGCAGGCCAAGCGTGATACCGATGATTCGTAGATGGCGCCGACCAAGGAAATGAGATGAAAGACCGATCGACCAACGTGACGATGACACGACGGCAAGTTGCGCGCGCTCTTGCGTTCTCGGTTGCCGGCATCGCGGCGGGCAGCGTTCACGCTCAAGCCAAATATCCCGATCGTCCCGTACGCGTGATCCTGCCGTTCGCGGCCGGCGGCGTTGCGGATATCACGGCGCGGCTCGTGGCCGAGGGCCTCGGCAACAAGCTTGGGCAAAACTTCATTATTGAGAACAATCCCGGCGCCGGTGGCATTGCGGCAGCTCGCGCCGCGCTCTCGGGAGACAAGGATGGCTACACGCTCACGCTACTCACCAACGGCACCGCGATCAGCGTTCCGCTGTTCGAACACCTGCCGTTTGATCCGCTGAAGGACTTTGTACCGATTTCGCTGGTCGGCACCTTCGAAACCGATTTCGTTGTCGCTGCGTCGTCTAACTACAAGACGCTTGGCGATGTGTTGACCGCAGCGCGCGCGAAGCCCGGCACGCTCAATATCGGGACCGTCAATGTCGGCAGCACGCAGAATCTTACGGCCGAACTGTTCAAATCCACGGCCAACGTCGATGTTGTGATCGTGCCGTTCCGGTC
>JASHVC010000510.1 GCA_030039655.1 Xanthobacteraceae bacterium
GAGCGGTTTTGCCTCTCCGCAAATTCGCTACAATCCGCCGCTTAAAGGGAAGCCGCCATGAAGCACATCACGGGCGCACTCGCCGCCGGACTGCTCTTTTGCTGCAATCCTGCTTTTGCGGACGAGATCGATCTGACGAACTGGACGTGCAAGAAATTCATGTCGGCGAGCAAGGAAGACGTCGGCGTGATTCTCGCCTGGCTCGACGGCTATTATACGGACGAGGACGATCCGCCGAGCATCGACACCGGCAAGCTCGTGGCCAACGCCAAGAAGCTGGGAGAGTATTGCACCGCTCACCCTAGCGATCATCTAATCGACGCCGCCGACAAGCTGTTCAAGCCGGCGGAGTGATCGCCGCAGCGGCGCTCGAGCGCAAAACACCACAGGATTAGCGACCGCTCAAACGTCTAGCGAATCCTCGTTGGCAAATTCGGCGCGCTCCTGGATGAAGGCAAAGCGGGCCTCGGGCTTGGTGCCCATGAGCCGCTCGACGGATTTTTCGGTGGCCTTCTGCTCGTCGGCCAGCAGCACGACGCGCAAGAGCGTACGCTTGCGCGGGTCCATGGTGGTTTCCTTCAACTGCGCGGCCATCATCTCGCCGAGCCCCTTGAAGCGACTGACTTCCACCTTAGCGTTGGCGTGAAATTCCTTTTTGAGAATTTCTTCGCGGTGTTTGTCGTCGCGCGCGTAGAAAACTTTACCGCCGTGGCTCAGGCGATAGAGCGGGGGCACCGCCAGGTAAAGATGTCCGTTGTCGATCAGGTGCGGCATCTGGCGGTAGAAAAACGTGATAAGCAGCGACGCGATGTGGGCGCCGTCAACGTCGGCGTCGGTCATGATGATGACGCGGCCGTAGCGCAAATCCTCGTCGCGGTAGTGCGTGCCGGTACCGCAGCCGAGCGCCTGGACGAGATCGGCGAGCTGCTGGTTCTGCGCGAGCTTGTCCTTGCCGGCCGACGCCACGTTGAGGATTTTGCCACGCAACGGCAGAATGGCCTGGCTCGCACGGTCGCGCGCCTGCTTGGCCGAGCCGCCAGCGGAATCGCCCTCGACGACGAAAAGCTCGGCACCGTCAGCGGCGCCGTTGGTGCAGTCGGCGAGTTTGCCGGGCAGGCGGAGTTTGCGCACGGCGCTCTTGCGCGCGATGTCTTTTTCCTGGCGTCGGCGAATGCGCTCTTCGGCGCGCTCGACCACAAAATCAAACAATTTGTTTGCAGCCGCCGGGTTACCGGCGAGCCAATGGTCGAACGGGTCTTTGATCGCTTGCTCGACGATGCGTTGCGCTTCGGCGGTGGCGAGGCGGTCTTTGGTCTGGCCCTGAAATTCCGGCTCGCGGATGAACACCGAGAGCATGGCGCCAGCGCCGGTCATGACGTCGTCCGAGGTAATGGCGGCTGCGCGCTTGCCCTGGTTGACGCGTTCGGCGTGGTCTTTGAGACCGCGCAGCAGCGCCGTGCGCAAGCCGGATTCATGGGTGCCGCCGTCCGGCGTCGGAATAGTGTTGCAGTAGGAATTGAGGAAGCCGTCGGCATCGGCGGTCCAGGCCACGGCCCATTGCGCCGCGCCGTGGGCGCCGATCTTCCCTGCGCTGCCGGTGAAAATGTCGGGATGGACGAGGGTTGCGTCCTTGAGCGTTTCCTTCAGATAATCCTTCAGGCCTTCTTCGAAATGGAAGGTCGCCTTTTCGGGCACGTCCTCGACGCCGTGCAACAGCTCCTTAGCGCAGAACCAGCGGATTTCGACGCCGCCGAACAAATAAGCCTTCGAACGCGTCATCTTGAACACGCGCTCGGGCTTGAAATGCGCCTTGGCACCGAAGATGTCCGGGTCGGGCCGGAAGCGAACCTTGGTGCCGCGGCGGTTCGGCGCCTTGCCGGCGTCCTGCAATTTGCTCTTCGGCTTGCCGCGCTCGAAGACCATTCGATAAAGCTTCTGCCCACGCGCGACCTCGACCTCCATGCGCTCCGACAGCGCATTGGTGACCGATACGCCGACGCCGTGCAGGCCGCCGGATGTCTCGTAGACCTTGGAGTCGAATTTGCCGCCCGCGTGCAGCGTGCACATGATCACTTCGATGGCGGATTTTTTCGGGAACTTTGGATGCGGATCGACCGGCATGCCGCGGCCGTTGTCCGTGACGGAGACGAAGCCATCGGCCTCCATCTCCACCTCGATCCAATCGGCGTGGCCGGCCAGCGCCTCGTCCATGGCGTTGTCTATCACCTCGGCAAACAGGTAATGGAGCGCCTTCTCGTCGGTGCCGCCGATATACATGCCGGGCCGGCGGCGGACCGGCTCGAGGCCTTCCAGAACCTCGATGTGCTTGGCGGTGTAGGCGGCTTCGCCAACATTGCGGGCAGACGTACCGCTGGCGCGGCGCGCACTGCCACGACCGCCCTTGGTAGGCGCCTCGAACAGATCCGGCGTTTTCGTCGATTTGGCAGCTTTCCCCACGCGTTGCCCCGAGTTCTTAACCCGATATGGCGATCTTGCCGGTTGCGTGCAACTTCGGTTACGAATCAGCCCAATCTAGGGACGACTATGCCATCTAGGCAGCAAAACCTCAGGCACTGACGCCCACATTGACGCCCCTTGGCATGGGCCTTATATCGCCGCCTATGAACGCTTGGTTTATGGTCATTGCCGTCACAAGGCGCCGCCGTCGCGCCGCGGCACGCGCTCGCGCGTAAGCGCGTCGAGCATCTCGTGCCGCCGGTTCCGCGGCACCCCCCTCTTGATATTGTGCCTCCGGAGTCGGCCTGAGCCTTCCTCAAGCCCAAAGGTCGATCATGCCCGTGGAGCAAAAAGCCAAGATCGGAATCCTCGGTGCCTCCGGCTACACCGGCGCCGAACTATTGCGGTTGTTGATCCGCCATCCGCGCGTCGAGATCGTGCTGCTCACCGCCGATCGCCGCGCCGGCAAGCCGATGGCCGATGTGTTTCCGCAATTCGCGCCGTACGCGTTGCCGATGCTGACGGCCATCGAGGACGCCGACTGGAAGGCGCTCGGACTCGATCTCGCCTTCTGCGCGCTGCCCCACGCCACCACGCAGAAGGTCATTGCCGATTTGCTTAAGCGCGCGCCGGCAACAAAAGTTGTCGATCTTTCGGCCGACTTCCGCCTATCCGATCCGGCCGCGTACGCGCATTGGTATGGCCACGAGCACGCCGCGCTGGAGCTGCAGAAGGAAGCCGTCTACGGGCTGACCGAAGTATACCGGCCGCAGATCAAAGCGGCGCGTCTCGTTGCCAATCCGGGCTGCTACACGACCTGCGCCGAGCTTGCGCTCATCCCGCTGCTGAAAGCCAAGGCCATCGATCCCGACGAAATCGTCATCGACGCCAAATCAGGCATGACCGGAGCGGGCAGGGCGGCCAAGGAGGAGATGCTGTTCTCGGAAGTCTCCGAAGGCTTTCACGCCTACGCCGTCGGCCACCATCGCCACATGGCGGAGTTGGACCAGGAGTTTTCCAAGGCCGCCGGCCGCGAGGTGATCGTCAGCTTCACGCCGCATCTCGTGCCCATGAACCGGGGTATTCTTTCCACGATTTACGTGCGCGGTCCTAAGGCTTTGCCGGAAGATCTTCACGCGCTGCTGACAAAGGCCTACGCGAACGAGCCGTTCGTCCATGTGCTGCCTTTCCGCGCGCTGCCACAGACCCGGCACGTGCGCGGCTCCAACATGACGTTCATCGGAGTCGCGCCCGATCGGATTGCGGGTCGCGCCATCATCGTCTCCACCCTCGACAACCACACCAAGGGTGCGTCGGGTCAGGCCGTGCAGAACATGAATATGATGCTCGGATTTCCCGAACCGATGGGCATCGACCAGGTGGCTTTGTTTCCGTGAGGCCGTTCAGGCGACCTTCCGGCTCTGCCCTTCCATATACGCGCGCACCAGTTCGGCGGTGAGCACGACGTTGGGGTCGTAATCGGGCGCGTTTTCGATCTGCACTAGATCGTTCAATCCAGAGTTTTTGTAGATGCGATTGGTGCAGGAGATGAGCCGCGCCGGTCGCTTGGGATCGCCGTTGAAGTGCTGGTGGATTGTGCAGGGTGGCACATAGATGACATCGCCCGCTTCCCATTCGTAGCGCTTGATCTCGTCCTGCGGCTTCCATGCGTAGGTGTCGGTGATTTCCACATCGCAATCCTGGTGCAAGTCGTAGCCGTAGCCCGCCACGACATAGAGGCATTCCTCCGCCAGGTGCCGGTGCTTTCCTGAGCGGCTGCCGGGTGGAATCACCTGCATGTAAGCGTCGACCGTCTCCATGCGCGTGTTCATCTGCTCGT
>JASHVC010000511.1 GCA_030039655.1 Xanthobacteraceae bacterium
ATCGCCGCAGCGGCGCTCGCGATACTCGCCTTGCTCACCGTGCACACGTAAACGCCATGGCAAGACTCTTGGGCAGACTCTTGATCGCCATCTCGCCGCCCGATTGCACGGGCGAAAGGAAATCAAATGATTTCCGATGAACCCGTGGAAGCCAGCGCCTCCGAAACGCCGAGCCCGTCGCGGCGGGACCTCATGAAGTTCGCGGGCGCCGGCGCGCTCGCAGTAAATTCCACGACGCCGGCTGGCGCCATGGCAGCGGGCGTTCCAGCGGAGCAAACGGCTTTGTGCAGCTCTCGAAGCTTCCCGCGCGACTTTCTGTGGGGCACCGCGACTTCGTCTTATCAGATCGAAGGCGCCTGGAACGAAGACGGCAAAGGCGAGTCGATCTGGGACCGCTTCGCCCACACGCGCGGCAAGATCCGCAACGGCGACACCGGCGACGTGGCGCTCGATCACTACCACCGCTACAAGGACGACGTGCAGCACATGAAGGCGCTGGGCGCGCGCGCTTACCGTTTTTCCATCTCTTGGCCGCGCATCTTTCCGCTAGGGATCGGTCCGGCTAACGCCAAAGGGCTTGCGTTCTACGACCGCTTGATCGACGAACTGCTCACCAACGGCATCCAACCGTACGCGACGCTCTATCACTGGGATTTGCCGCAGGCGCTGCAAGACAGCGTCGGCGGCTGGCAGTCGGCCGATACGTCGAAAGCCTTTGCCGATTACGCCGGCTATGTCAGCGCAAAGCTGAGCGACCGGGTGCGCAATTTTTTCACCATCAACGAGTTCTCGGCCTTCGTGGAATTGGGCTACCGCACCGGCGTGTTCGCACCGGGCCTGACGTTGCCCGCGGCGCGGCTCAATCAGGTTCGTCACTACGCCGTGCTCGGTCACGGCCTCGCCGTGCAGGCGATCCGGGCGAATGCCAAACCGGGAACCAAAGTCGGGCTCGCCGACAACGTCGCCGCGGTCGTGCCGATCATCGAGACACCCGAAACGATCACCGCCGCCGAGCACGCCATGCGCGAGCTCAATGCGGGATACCTCACGGTCGTGATGGAGGGCCGCTACACCGAAGCATATCTAACGTCGGCCAAGGCCGACGCGCCGAAATTCACCGCCGACGAATTGCGTGCGATTTCAAGTCCGCTCGATTTCGTCGGCATCAACGTCTACACGCCCGTGTACGTGCGGGCGGTCGGCGCGGCGCCGGGCTACGAAGTGGTGCCGTTGGCGAAAGCGCACCCGCGGATGGCCTCGTCCTGGCAGGCATTCGGGCCCGAGGCACTCTACTGGGCGCCGCGGCACCTGCAAAAAATCTGGAACGTGAAAGAGATTTACGTCACCGAGAACGGCTGCGGCACCGCCGACGTGCCCGCGGCCGATGGCGTCGTTTACGACACCGACCGCATCATGTTCCTGCGCAGCTACCTATCCATGCTGCAGCGCGCCGTCGCCGACAACGTGCCAGTGCGCGGCTATTTCCTCTGGAGCCTGTTCGACAACTTCGAGTGGGCGGACGGCTTCGAGACACGATTTGGATTGATCTACGTCGACTACGCGACGCAGAAGCGCACGCCCAAGCAGTCAGCCTCCTTCTACGCTGAAGTCATCAAGCGCAACGCTGTCGCTTGACGCACGTGAATCGGGCGAATTGCCACGATACTGGGCGGGCCGCGCGACACTGACACCGCCAAAGGGTATTACGAACGCGCCGCGGTGATCGGAAACGAGGACGCCAAGGCGGCGTTCAGACGCCTCGAGTGCTCGGTCACGATCAAAGATATCCGCGGCCACGTGATGGGCTGCTTGTAACGTCGTGACGAAAAAGCACCTGACTGCGCGTCCGCGTGCTTACAAAGTATAGAACGTGGACTCATAAATGCGGCGGTCAACAAGCGCACGTCGATCATTGACTGTGACAGTTGTATGACAGAAATCATAGACGATTTCTTCATGATCAAATCCGAATCTGTGTTGGTAGAAAACGGCCACGAATCCTAGCGGCGCGCCGGAATCCCTTGAGCCACCACGTAGGTAGCGTTGATGGACGTCCTTGCTTTTGCGTCGCGTAAGGGAGGGGCCGGCAAAAGTACCTTGGCCGCACATCTAGCAGTTCATCTTCAGAGGCAGATGCGGCCGTGCCTTCTGGTCGATGACGATCCGCAAGGTTCTCTGACGCTGTGGAACGAGCAGCGCGCAGCATCGGCTCTGCCGCTCAAGATCGTAAAGCGCGACATTGCTCACATTGTCAAAAAGGCTGAGCAAGCCGATGCCGAATGGGTCTTGATCGACACTCCACCGAACAACTCGGTCAGTGTCATTCAAGCCATAGAGGCAGCGACACTCGTCATTGTCCCATGCCGACCGGGGTTATTTGATCTCGAGGCTGTGCAAGACACGATCGCTCTTGCTCGGCATTTGCATACGCCTTACGCGGTTGTTTTCAACGCGGCTCCGCCAAAACGCGAAGGAATCGAATCACCGGCGGTGACCCAGGCTCGCCGCTACCTGGCTGAGCTCGAAGTGCCCGTGTGGGGTGGTCAGATCAGCCACCGGGCAAGCTTCTCGCTGGCTCTAACCGAAGGTGAAACAGTCAAAGGATACGATTCTGATCCATATGCATCCGCGGAACTCGAGGGCTTGTGGTCAGCCATCGAAAAATCGGTCAAGGTGATCCACGGCGCACGCAACAAAGCCGCGATGCATCGCGTTGCCGCTTAGTGGGCAGCTGCCCTGCGATACTCAGGGTGTCATTCCACTCGGTTCGTTGATTGTAGTATGATAGGTCTCGGATGAACTTCGAAATCGAGCGAAAATTCCTTATTCGCAGTGACGAATGGAAAAGCTTCGTCACCGCTCAATCAAGCATTCGCCAGGCCTATCTGGAGGCGAACGCCAAGGCGTCAATCCGCGTTCGCATCAAAAATAACAGCACGGCCACACTCACCATTAAATCCCGTGCGGCGGCCCTTCGCCGGCTGGAGCTTGAGTACCCTATTCCGATCGTACACGCTGAAGCTCTTATTCAGCTTCGGCGCGGCATCGTCATCGAAAAGGTCCGTCATATCGTGCCTTGCGGAGCGCTGGCCTGGGAAATCGATGTTTTTTCAGGTGACAACCGTGGTTTGCTCATTGCCGAAATCGAACTTCCCAACGAACACCACCCTGTCGAATTGCCATCTTGGATTGGCACCGAGGTGACCGGGCAAAGCCACTATTACAATGGTTCATTGGCCCAGCGTCCATTTTCGCTTTGGGAGGACAGAGAAGGCTGCGGCACGGCCGGCCGGCGGGGCGACGCGACCTGTTCTTAGCAGTTGTGGCGGTTCGCGAGAGCCTGACCGAAGTTCCGGCCGATCTCGATCTGAAGCCCTATCGCGACGAGCACGACACCGAGCTGCTCGAGCGGATGGCGAGGGCGATCGAGCGCGGTCACCATCCCTCAACCCATCAGCCGCACAAGCTACACACGGCAATCCATGCGACGATGTCGGAGATCAAGTCCTTACCGAACGGCTTCTCTCTGCCTTTCGAAGAACGCTGGCTTTCGCTTCATCTTCCCATTGATTGTGTGTAACAGCAGCGGTCGGAAATCTGGCGCCCCTTTGCGATGCTTCTCCTAAAGGGAATAAGTGCGACGCGCGGCGCAAACCGACCCCACATAAAAATCATTGTGGTTCACGGCTATTCGCTGCCGTCGTCCTCGCCCTCCTCGGAGAGCCGCTCAACTGACGCGACCTTTTCACCTTCGGCGGTATTGAACACGATGACGCCTTGGGTGGCGCGGCCGGCGATGCGGATGCCGTCGACCGGACAGCGGATCAGTTGGCCGCCGTCGGTCACCAGCATGATCTGATCGGTCTCTTCCACGGGGAACGAGGCGACGATGCGTCCGTTCTTTTCGGTGACCGCCATGGCGACGATGCCTTTGCCGCCGCGATTGGTGGTCCGGTATTCGTAGGACGAGGTGCGCTTGCCGAAGCCCTTTTCGGAGATAGTCAGCACGAATTGCTCCTTGGCAGACAATTCGACATAGCGCTCTTGGCCCAGCTCGATCGCGCCCTCGGCCTCCTCGCCGTCGCCATTGGTGGTGACCTCCTCCACCTCGCCATTGCCGCCGCGCCGCACCGCGTTGGCGCGCTTGAGATAGGCGGCGCGCTCTTCCGCTGTGGCCTCGACGTGGCGCAGGATCGATTGCGAAATCAATTTGTCGCCGTCGGCAAGATTGATGCCGCGCACCCCCATGGAGGTACGGCCCTGGAACACGCGCACGTCATCGACCGCGAAGCGCATGCACTGGCCCGCCGCGGAGGTCAGCAGCACGTCGTCGTTCTCGGTGCAGATCTGCACGTCGACGATGGAATCGCCCTCGTCGAGCTTCATGGCGATGATGCCCGATCGGCGCACGTCTGAGAAATCCGACAGCTTGTTGCGTCTGACCGTGCCGCGCGTCGTCGCAAACATGACGTCGAGCTTGTCCCAGGTCGACTCATCCTCGGGCAACGGCATGATCGTGGTGATGTTCTCGCCCTGCTCCATCGGCAGAATATTGATCAGCGCCTTGCCGCGCGCCTGCGGCGCGGCTTGCGGCAGCCGCCAGACTTTCTCTTTGTAGACCCTGCCGTGCGAAGAGAAATACAGCACCGGCGTGTGAGTGTTGGCGACGAACAGCCGAGTGACGAAATCCTCTTCGCGCGTCTGCATGCCGGCGCGTCCTTTGCCGCCGCGCCGCTGCGCCCGATAGGTCGAAAGCGGTACGCGCTTGGCGTAGCCGGCGTGCGAGACGGTGACGACCATGTCCTCGCGCTGGATCAGGTCCTCGTCTTCCATCTCGCCTTCCTGGTCGACGATGATGGTGCGGCGAGGCGTGGCGAACTCGTTCTTGATCTTGGTGAGTTCGTCCTTGACGATGGTCTGGATGCGGGCGCGCGAGCGCAGGATGTCGAGGTAATCGGCGATCTCGGTGGCGAGCTTGTCGAGCTCTGCCTTGATCTCGTCGCGGCCGAGCGCGGTGAGCCGCTGCAGGCGCAGATCGAGGATGGCCTTGGCCTGCTCGGCCGACAGCCGCGTGGTCCCCGCCGCCGACACGCTGTGACGCGGATCGTCGATCAGCGTGACCATCGTGGCGACTTCGCGCGCCGGCCAGTCGCGCTCCATCAATTGCTCGCGCGCCTCGTTGGCGTCGCGTGCAGCGCGGATCAGCCGGATCACTTCGTCGATATTGGCGACCGCGATGGCGAGCCCGACCAAGATGTGTGCGCGATCGCGCGCCTTGCCGAGAAGATGCTTGGTGCGCCGATAGATCACCTCTTCGCGGAAGGAAACGAAGGATGTGAGCAGGTCCTTCAGATTCATCACCTGCGGCCGGCCGCCTTCGAGCGCCACCATGTTGGCGCCGAACGAGGATTGCAGCGCGGTGAAGCGATAAAGCTGGTTGAGTACCACGTCGGGCACGGCGTCGCGGCGCAGCTCGACCACCACCCGGTAGCCTTGGCGATCCGACTCGTCGCGCAGCGCCGCAATGCCTTCGATTTTCTTGTCGCGCACCAGTTCACCGATGCGCTCGACCATGCTGGCCTTGTTCACCTGATAGGGAATCTCTGAGACGATGATCGCCTCGCGATCGCCGCGCAGCGTTTCGAACTCGACTTTGCCGCGCATGACAATGGAGCCACGCCCGAGATGATAGGCGGCGCGAATGCCCTGGCGTCCGAGGATCAAGCCACCGGTCGGAAAATCAGGCCCCGGCACGATGGCAATCAGGTCATCGATGGACAGCGCCGGATTGTCGATCAGCGCAATGCAGGCATCGATCACCTCGCCGAGATTGTGCGGCGGGATGTTGGTGGCCATGCCGACGGCGATGCCGCCGGCACCGTTGACCAAAAGATTCGGATAGCCGGCCGGCAGCACTACCGGCTCGTGCTCCGAATTGTCATAGTTGGGCTGGAAGTCGACCGTATCCTTGTCGAGGTCGCGCAGCAGCTCCATGGCCGGCCGCGCCAGC
>JASHVC010000512.1 GCA_030039655.1 Xanthobacteraceae bacterium
GCCCGGCCAGAACCCGCAGCTTGAGCATTCGTGCGAGTAGGCTTCGTCCATCACCCAACTGGCGGTGTGCGGGGTCTTGCTCTTCGGCGGCGGCGCGGTGCGGCCGGAGAAACGCGTCACCGCAAGATCGAAACTGCCCCAGAAGAAATGCACCGGACTCGCTTTGCCGAGGAAGCGCGCGCGAAAATCTGTCATCACCCTGTTGGCCTGCAGCAGCGCCTGCTGGAATCGTTGCACATAAGCCGGATCGTACTGGGCGTGAGTCCGGTCCTGATCGAACGGTATGCAATTCTCGATTTCGCACGGCATGGTCCAGATGGAAACATCGATACCCAACGCGTGCAGCTTGCCCATGAACTCCGCGTAGAAATCCGCGACCGTCATGGGCTTGAGCGCGAAGCTCTCGACGCGGCCGTTACTCGCCTCGACGATCAATTGATGACCAACAAAATCGAAGACGACATCGAACGTGCCGCCCGCATAGGACATCGCCGGCGCCAAAAGCCCGCGGGCCGTCACCAGAAACGTGGCGTTCCACCAGTGATTTATCAACGGCGTGAGCGCGATGCGCACCTTGCCGACGATCTGCGTCCACAAATGCACGGTGTTGCAAGTGTCGCTCCACGCCTCAAACGGCAGATCGGGCCATTGCGAATTGTCGCTCATCGGTTTGGGTCCTGTGACGTATTACTTATGAACTCACGAACCCAGCCGGGTCTCCCACTACCCTAGACTATTTCTCGTTGCCAGGCCGGTCGGGCGCAGCGTGATCGAGATTGGCGAGGGCGCCATCAGGCCGCCCTCGCGGGGTCGTCGGTCGGGCGACAGCTCACGCCATCGCCAGTCGGTTCGTTGAGGCAGTCTCCCGGCCCAACCGCAGCAGAACGATGCCATGAAGCATCAAGGCCAGCGGCACCGCAAAGGTCGGCACCATAACGAGCGGATAGGACGAGATGAGGAGGTTCGGGGCGTCGAACGCAAATAGATGCGGCCGGCCCGGCGAGGTCATTGCGCCCATCGTGATCGCCACGACAAGGTCGGCGATGCCAAAAAGGCTCCACGCGTAGACCGATCTGCGCGCGCCGGCCGCGTTCCGCGCCAGTTGCGTGGCCACCACGATTGCGACAAGAGCGGTCGTAACGTCGCCAATCCCTGCGGGTAGCGCGAACTGCCAAGGCAGACGTCCATCTGCCCAGAGCACAAGGAAGATGCCGCCGCCGACGCGAAAGATCTGCGCCGCCACGAGGAATGGCAACGGGATCGCCGAGACGAGACTTGCAACGCTTCGCGATCGCCACAGGCCCATGGCGGCGATCGCCAGAGGGATCAACAAACCGAACAACAAGGTCGGCACTGCGGTGTCGGTGCTGGCGAAATAGACGTTTCTCGAGGCGAGGTACTGGGCGACCCCCAGCCAAGCGAGGAGGACGATCGACAGCACACCCGCCGTCGCGTACCGCGACCGTGCAGGCGCCGGCATGCGCGCGGCTCCCATCCAGATGAGGCCCAATGCGATGGCGGCCACGAGGGGCCGGAAGGCTGACTCGAACGCTAAGAGATATCCGGGGATTTGCGGTGTCATGGGGCTAACTCCGTCTGTTGGATTGACTTGACTCCATAATTCATAGTCACTATTTTTTACGAAGTCAATTGCTAAATTCGCGACACCGGATAAAATGGTTCCATGCAAAAGCAGAACGCCCAAAAACAAGACACTCCAAAGCAAGATCTGGCCGATTGCCCGGTCGCCCGCACGCTGGACGTCATCGGATCGAGCTGGACTTGCCTGATCCTGCGCGACTTGCTGCTGCGCGGCGCACGGCGCTTCCAGGACTTCCAGGATTCGCTGGACGGCATTGCGCCGACGACGTTGTCGGAGCGTCTGAGAACGCTTGAGCAGAATGGCGTCGTGGAGCGGCGCTTCTATTCGATGAGCCCGCCCCGGGCCGAGTATGTGCTCACCGCCAAGGGGCGCGACCTCGGCCCAATTGTTGCCGCCATGCGTAAGTGGGGAGACAAATACGCGCCCTAAAGCGCCGAGGCGGCAGCATCGCCGGTCAAAAGATTCGCGGGAGGGCGCTCAACCGGAATGAACGGCGGCGGCGCTGTCCGAGAGACATGTACGGGGACAATTACCGGAAACGATCGCTTCGAATCATAAGCAAATTTGATAGTGGGGCCAAGGAAAGGCGCGCTTCGCGTGATCTGCACCCTGCGCGCGAAAGACGGGGCGATTATGGAAAGCGATAGTTGATGCCCAGCTTCACTTCATTAATGTCTTGATGGACGCTAAATTGATCAGCGCCCAGCGCCGTATCAGATACACTTATATTGCGAGTGCCAAATTCCAGAAAATCGTATTCGGCGTTGACAGACCAAGTACCGAATATCATCCACTCCGTGCCTACTCCAACGGTCCAACCGGCGCGGAGCTCGGAGCCGGTAAAATTGAACAGGCCGTAGATGGTGGCAGAACCCGTGCATGCCGTAGTGAACGCCACGCACGCGGTCGTCGTGTCCGAACCATTAAACCTGTAATCGTACCGCGCCCAGGCTGCGCCACCCTTCACGTAAAATAGACCCTGGCCACCCCAGTAAAACGGCGTCTGTCCAATGCTATAACCAAGACGAGCCGTGGCAGTGGCGACGAAATCAGTATTCGACGACAAGGTGCCGCTGGAATTGAAAGTGGTAGCGGCTGGAGTTGGAAAGCCAAGCAGCGTGACGGAACCAGTCTGCACGCTGTTGCCGGTGATATTCGCACCGGACGCATCGGCCGCGACGCCAATAACCCAGTTTCGCGCTAACTGATAATCGCAGCCGCCTTGGGCGCCGCCGAATACTCCATCCGTACCAAAACCCATAGGGTTAGAAGGATTGATTATGACCGACGTTGAAGCCCCAAACGTGCTTGGGACAGCGGCATCAACAAATTGTCCATTGAAATTGCTATCTCCAAAACCGTAGCCCAATTGAAGGCCAAGATAGCAGCCACTCCAAGTAAAAACGCCGCCCGTGGAGCCGTGGTGCCAGGAAGATTCGCCGTCCGCAATTGCGGGGGTAACGCTCAGCCCGGCGACAACGATTCCTGCGACAGCTACTAATAGCTTTCTCACGCCCCGCAACTCCCCAACGCAACGCCACCACTGCAGATTGCTTTAGTTAAGCAATGGCTTTGCCGGAGGAGTCAACGCGCAACCCACGAGTTACTAATCGTTAGCTCTCAATTATGTGCAACTGTGGCCAGCCAGCCACACTATCGCGATGATTAACGATGCGTTTTTGGACAGTCGGCTCGGACATTTGCTCGACCGTCACCCGCGACCGCCCCCTAGAGTTGCCGTATGTGGGCGCCGGCACGAACTGGGTGGAATCGATTCCCTCCCGGGCATCTAGGTACGATGAAAAAATTACCCACGGCTATGGGCGCTCTATTGGCTGCGCGATTCGCCAGCCCTCGCACGCAAATGTCGGCGTCGAATATTAGCCACTTCGAGTATGGTCAGTCGCCGCTGACCAATTTCTCCCTCGAACCAAACAGCGCGACGAACTATTTGATGCTGAGCGCCGGGGTCGGGTTCGGCTGGTAGCAACTGGCAAAGTCCTCGCCGGATAACTCAAAAGTTTGCATCACTTGCCGGTTTTGCGGCAGCCGGGGGCGCAGCTCCGCGCGCGCCTGCGCTCAATGATTTATCTATTACATTGGACGCACTAACGTTTTTCCTTCCATTCTCGACTTCGGCTTGCTGACCACAATATGCAGACCTAGATATCGGCGAAGCGCGCCCGCGCAACCGCCATGGAGACTCCAATGAAATGGCTTTTAATCGTGGCCGCATTGGCCGGACTATCGATCCAGCCCGCGCGCGCTGACGACTTGGGCTGTATCAGCACGACATTCAGAGCGTTTTCTCCCAATGACAAGGTGTGCGTCAGTGTATTTGAGGATCCGCAAGTGCCCGGAGTGGCGTGCCATATTTCGCAGGCCAGAAAGGGCGGATGGGGTCAGCCATTGGGCTTGAACGAAGATCCGTCCAATTTTTCGGTCTCGTGCAGGCAGATCGGTCCAATCGACGTCGACCTGTCCAAGCTGGAAGACAAGCAAGAGGTGTTCAGCCAGAAAACGAGCATCTTTTTCAAGACAACGCGGATTTATCGCTTGCTGGATAAGCCGCGGAACACTCTCGTGTACGTAGCCATAAGCACGAAGATCATCAACGGCTCGCCGGCGAATTCGATCAGCACTGTTCCGATCATGCACTGGGAGCGCTGATCCTAGCTTTTGTAGTCGGGCTCGGTCCTATCAAGGATGCGCTTCAAGGCATCGAAGTGCCGCTGAGCCGGGCTCGGACCGTCGTAGAATTTAGCGCCGCCTATCTCCCGCTTGGTCTTCTCAACCACCGCCGCCGGCAACTGCTTCAAAGGCTGGCCGGTCCACATGGCGTAGATCTGAACCTGCGCGGCGCGCTCCAGGTAATAGAGCCGATCGTAGGCGTCCGCCACCGTCACACCGAGTGTGGTAACGCCGTGATTTGCCATGAACAACACGCTCTTGTTGCCGATCACTTTGGCGACGCGCTCGCCTTCTTCAGGTTCGAATGCGGGACCGGTGTACTGATCGTCGTAGGCGATCGCGTCCATCAAACCGACCTCCGTCTGACCGATCTCCTTGATGCGCGGATCCTCAAGCCGCGTCAGCGCGCTGGCAAACGGCATGTGAGTGTGGAAGACCGCGGTGGCCTGGGGCAGTGCTCTGTGGATCGGTGCGTGGATGCAGTAACACGAACGCTCTACATCGCCGGTGCCGCGCTTGACCTTGCCGTCGGCGACACCGACCTCCATGAACGACGAGGCCGCCACTTCGGACCAATGCATGCCAAACGGAATTTGATAGTAGAGATCGCTCCGCCCCGGAACGACGAGCGTGAGGTGGTTGAAAATTCCCTCACTGAAGCCGTGCATGTATGCGAGCCGATGCGCGGCCGCGAGATCGACCCGCGCCTGCCATTCATCTGCGCTGCATTGCAAAGTGGTTGGCGACAGCCTGACCTGCATTGATGCGGCCTCCTCTTGCGACAGGGGAGATACCAGCGTATCTCTCGGGCTGCATTTTGCAACATGAGCAAGAGGCGATCGTGGAAACGCAGAATGGAGGCAACAAGCTTGCCCCGGGCGCAGATGCTTCCGCGCTCGACAAAATTCTCGCGGCTCTTCCCATAACAACTTACCGCGCCGGCGAAACCGTTCTGGTCGCAGGCTCAAAGACCGGCCGGCTGTTGATCCTCAAGAGCGGCGCGGTCGTCATTCTCAAGGGCGGCGTTGAGATCGCCAAAGTCAGCGAGCCTGGCGCCGTCATCGGAGAACTCTCCGCGCTGTTGGATCAGCCGCATACGGCGGACGTCAGAGCCTTGGAAGACTCGCAGTTTCGTGTTGCCGACGCGGCGCTGCTTGAGAAAGATCCAGTCGCGATCCTTCATATCGCCAGAATATTGGCGCAGCGTCTTGTTGCCATCGACAACGGGTTTGTCGAGTTGAAGAAACAACTCCAAGCCGGTCAGTCACCCGGCGTCCTCGGGAGAACGCTGGAAAAGATCGAAAAGGCGCTGGCCGCCTGGAGCGCGGATGCACCAGCGCTAAGCCCCGGCTGGCGGGGTGATGTCGAGCGGCCAATTTAGGTGTAGCTGACGCGGCCTGTTGCGATAAAAAATTCTCTCGGCAGAATTCTCTGGCACTACTCTTTGGCAATTGAGGAGCTTCCGCGATGACAGTCATCGATTCCCAGGTCCACGCTTATGAAGCGAACACGCCGAAGCGGCCGTGGCACAGTGTGCCGAACTGGCCGCCGCACGTCACCGGCGACGAGATGGTGGCGGCGATGGACAAGGTCGGCGTCGACGCCGCCATCTTCATCTCCGCCTTTTCCTTGTACCGCTACGACGCGAGCTATGCGGTGGAAGTGCAGCGCGCTCGTCCCGACAAGTTCGCGATCGTCAAGCCGGTCGACCCTGATGATCCGGCCGTGGCCGATGTTATCGCTGACTGGAAGCGGACACCCGGCGCGGTCGGCGTGCGCATCATGCTGACCAAAGAACCGGCACGCGACCGCGATCCGACGGACCCAGGCCTCGCCCGCATCGCAAATGCGGCCGCCAAGAACGACCTGCCGGTCAACATTCTGTGCTGGGGCAATCTCGATGCCGGCACGAC
>JASHVC010000513.1 GCA_030039655.1 Xanthobacteraceae bacterium
GAACCCGAGCACGCACGCATTGCCGTGATTAACGGCGGCGCGTTGCGCATTGGCGCCATGGCGACGCTGAGCCAACTGGAGCACGACGCCAACGTGGCCAAGCATCAGCCAACGCTGGCGCGCGCCATGCCCACCCTGTCGAATGTGCGCGTGCGTAACGTCGCTCGCGTTGGCGGCGCGCTGGCGCACGGCGATCCGCACATGGACCTGCCGCCGGTTTTGACGGCGCTCGGCGCTCGTATCTCCATCAGCGGTTTAAAGCAAACCCGCGAAATGCCGCTCGAGGAGCTTTATTCCGGTTATTACGAAACCGTGCTGGAAAAGAACGAACTGATCACCGCGGTGACGGTGCCGCCGCTCAGTGGGCGCAAAGCCGCCTACATGAAAGTCACCTCGCGCACTGCGGACGATTGGCCTTCCCTTGGCGTTGCGGTCTCGTTCGCGCTCAAGGATGGAGCCATCCGCGATCCCATAGTGGTGGTCAGCGCCGCCACCGAAAAGGTCACTCGCATGCGTACTGCCGAACAAGTGCTGCACGGCGCGCCGTCTGACGATGCGACACTGCGGCGGGCGGGCGACGCAGCGGCAGAGGAAGTGGAAACTCTGTCAGACGCCCACGGCTCGGCGCCTTACAAGAGAGAGCTGTTGCGGGTTTATCTGCGCCGCGCGGTGCGTCAGGCGTTGGGCGAGCGCGCCTAAATTTCTGGGGTCACGACAATGAACGCACGAGCAATCAATTTCACCCTCAACGGTCAGCCAGTCTCGACCGCCATTGAACCGCATCGCAATCTGGTCGAGCTGTTGCAGCGCTTGGATCTGTTCGGCGCGCGCGAAAGCTGCGGGCAGGGGCTATGCGGCTGTTGCACCGTTCTGGTCGACGGCAAGGCGGTCTCCGGATGCCTCTATTTCGCGGTCTGGGTCGATGGCAAGAGTGTCACCACGGTCGAGGCACTTGACGCGGACGGACAATTGTCGCCGGTGCAGCAAGCCTTCATCGACGCCGGGGCGTTTCAGTGCGGCTACTGTACTCCCGGTTTTATTCTCATGTCGCATCAGTTGCTCAAAGAGCATCCTGATCCGAGCGACGATGACATCCGCCATTATCTGTCCGGCAATCTCTGTCGCTGCGCGGCCTATCCAGAGATCATCGAGGCGGTGAAGATGGCGGCCAAAGCGACGGCGTAAGTTTGCCCGCCCCCATGGCCAGCACCGCAATCGCCGAAAAATCTGTGTGGCGTTCTCCGCCTCGCCGGCCGGATTTCTGGCTCTGGGTGCTGCTCCCCACCGTTTTCGTGCTCGGCGTAATATTCTTCGCGCCGATTGTGGATTTGATTTTGGCGAGCCTGCATGAGATGGCGGGTCCCGGCCAGGTGAGCACGTCGTTCACGCTGGCGAACTATCGGACCTTCCTGACCGATCCATTTTATTTTGGAATTCTCCTGCGCACCTGCTGGCTCGGGCTTCTGGTGGTCGCCTGCTGCCTGATCGTCGGTTATCCGGTCGCCTATTATCTGGCGCGCACGCAATCGAGATGGCGCGGCTTTTTGCTTTTTCTGACGATCTCGCCGCTGTTGATCAGTGCCGTCGTCCGCAACATGGGATGGTTTCCGCTGCTCGACCAGGCCGGCTTGGTGAATTGGCTGTTGCTGCAGCTCGGCATCGTCAGCTCGCCGCTTCGGCTGATCAACAACTTCACGGGCGTGGTCATCGGACTGGTGCACGCGCTGCTGCCATTCATGATCCTAACGCTGACGACCGTGATTCAGCGCATCGATGTCGACCTTGAAGAAGCCGCCGCCAGTCTGGGCGCGGGACCGTGGCGGGTGTTCTGGCGCGTCCTGTTGCCATTGAGCCTGCCGGGAGTCGTGTCCGGCTCGCTGATCGTCTTCACCATGGCCATCAGCGCCTACACGACGCCCGCAATCCTCGGCGGCAACAGAGTTCTGGTGATGGCGACTTACATTGCCCAGCAATTCCGCACCGTTCTCAACTATCCGGCGGGCGGAACGGCGGCCGCCATCCTGCTGGTGTTCGCCGCGATGCTCACGATCCTGGCGTTGCGCGTGCGGACCGGGGAGGCTGCCGGCTCATGACGCGCTGGACGGCACTTCGTGTCGTGGTGCTGGCGGTTTTCGCTTTTCTGCTGGCGCCGGTGATCATCGTGGTGATCGCTTCCTTCAATGGCGGCCCGATCCTGTCGTTTCCGCCGGAGGAATTCACGCTGCGCTGGTTTGAGCTGATAAAACCATCATTCGCCGACGCGCTTTATGTCAGCCTGATTGTCGCCACCAGCACGGCGCTGCTGTCGATCGCATTTGGCATTCCGGCCGTGCTGGCGTTGAGTCGCGGCAATTTTCCTGCGCGCGACGCCTTGAATTCAATCATGCTTTCGCCCTTGATGGTTCCCGCCTTGGTTACGGGCGTCGCCCTCTACCAGTTTTCGTTGGCCTTCTGGGACCTCACACGCATTTCCCTCGGTGGCACCATTACGGGCCTGATCATCGGTCATCTGACTTTCGGCATTCCATTTGCGGCGCGGGCGATGCTCGCCGGCCACGCGCGTTTCGACTATGCCCTTGAGGAAGCCGCCTTGAATCTCGGCGCGACGCCGCTGCAGACCTTCTGGCGTGTGACCATTCCGGTTCTGCGGCCGAGTATCATTTCGGGGGGCATTTTCGCATTCGTCATGTCGCTCGACGACGTCCCTATTGCGCTGTTCATGGGCGGCGGCAATGCCACCACGTTGCCGGTGCGAATTTTCACCACGATCGAGTTCGATTTCAGCGGCGACGTCATGGCCGTGGCCGCCCTGATTGTCGCCGCATCGGTTGTGTTGATGCTGCTGCTCGATCGGCTTGTAGGGATAGAGCAATTGTTCGGCGCGCGTTACTGAATTCGCGGGTAGATCAGCAGGCGTGTTTTAGTGCGCAACAGCGCGTCCTGCGGCGATTTCGTATTGTCAACGCCGTTGCTCGCCGTATATCCTTGATTTCGATAAAACAAAAATCTGCCGGATTCGAAAGGAGAGCAAGATGAGCTTGCGCATCGCAGGCCTTGTGGGTTGCGCTCTGCTGATCACCGGTGGTGCCGGCGCGGCGTTCGCGCAGTCGAGTGTCACCCTGCAAGTCGGCTGCTATGGCGGCGCCTTTACGGACGCCGAGGCGAAATATGCGGGTGCACCTTACACGCGGCGCACCGCTGTGAAGATCGAGTGGATCAATGGCAATCCCAGCGATCACCTGGCGAAAATGATCGCCAGCAAAGGGCGCGTCGCTCCCTATGACGCCGTTTATCTCGACGACGACGTGGAAGTAGAAGCGATCGCGGCTGGAGTTCTCGACAAGAACAGCGAGAGCGAAGTTCCTAATCTGAAATTTCTCTACGACGAGGCTAAGAATAAGGACGGCTACGGTCCGGCGATGAATTTCTACTCGGTGGGCATTGCCTACAACGAGGCGAAATTCAAAGCCGCAGGAATTCCGGCGCCGACGTCGTGGACTGATTTGTGGAATCCGCAGCTGGCCGGCCACGTCGGTGTGCCGACCCTCGAAAACACCATGGGGCACGCTTTTCTGGTTGCGGCCGAATATTTGGCCGGCGGCGACGAGAGCACGCCCGAAAAGGGGATCGATAAGATCGCCGAGATCAAGGCGCAATCTTATCCGGGGGCCTCGCCAGTTCTGGATGCCCTGTTCTCGTCGGGCGACGTCTGGGTGGCGCCGTGGTTGAACGGTCGCACCTGGGGCCTGATCGGCCGCGGCGTTCCCCTGCGCTACGTTATTCCTAAGGAGGGCGG
This sequence comes from Xanthobacteraceae bacterium, assembly GCA_030039655.1. The sequence goes on from JASHVC010000513.1 coordinate 3,797, forward strand.
ATATTTTGGCATGACGACGATTGCGATTGCTGCAGGGGCAACGCATCGCAAGGAAGCTCTCGACTTCATGAACGAGGTTCTTGGGCCGTTGTCCCAGCTCGGGGCGCTGTACGAAATCCCCTACGGGCCGGCCACCAAGGTCCTGGCCCCCGTTCTGGCGGCCTACCCCGATATGGCGCAAAAGTTTCCCTCATCGGCCGAGGACATAGCTAAGCTCAAAGTCATCAACTGGGCTGTTTTCCATCGGGAGTATCCGCGGGCCATCGACCTCTGGAATCGCAAGATTGCCTCGAAATAGCGGAGCGTGAATAGCTCCGCCGCACCGGTCGTCAGGCATCTGGTGTCGCCCACGCGGTCTCTGCATCAAAGCGTTCGGCGCGGACCGATGATGTCGGAGATTTGAGCGACCATGTCGGATGTGAAGTTCGAAAAGGTCGAGAAGCGGTACGGCGGCCATATTGCGGTGCGCGACTTCGATCTCGACGTGCGGCCCGGCGAATTTCTCACTCTGCTCGGACCGAGCGGTTGCGGCAAGACCACGTGTCTGCGCATGGTCGCGGGCTTCATTGCGCCGACCAGCGGCCGCATCCTCATGGCCGGGCGCGATGTGACCGCGCTGCCAGTATACCGGCGCAACACCGGCATGGTGTTTCAGTCCTACGCGCTGTTCCCGCATCTGACCGTCGCCGACAACGTGGCGTTCGGCCTTGAAGTTCGCCGGCTGTCGCGAGCGGAGCGCGGCCAGCGCGCCCAAGAGGCGCTTCGTCTGGTGCGTCTCGATCAGCTTGCCGACCGCTATCCGGCGAATCTTTCGGGCGGACAAAAACAGCGCGTTGCGCTGGCGCGTGCCGTCGTCATCAGGCCCGACGTGTTGCTGCTCGACGAGCCTTTGGCCGCGCTCGACCTGAAGCTGCGTGAGGAGCTGCAGGTCGAAATCAAGCGCGTTCAATCGGCGCTCAAAATCACGACGCTGTTCGTCACTCATGACCAGGGCGAGGCCTTGAGCATGTCCGATCGTGTGGCTGTGATGCACGACGGCCGCATCATGCAGGTCGATGCACCCGAAGTGCTCTACGAGCGGCCGAACAGCCGCTACGTCGCCAACTTTGTTGGCCGCACGAATTTTATCAATGTGGTGGTGCGTGGGAAGGAAAACGGGCGCTACAGCGTTGAGACGCTCAATGGCCCCAAGACTGTATTCGGCGTGCAGGTGCCGTCACACGCCGAATTTGGCGTTGGTGAGCAGTGTCTGCTCGGTGCTCGGCCCGAGCATTTCAGCCTCGGCAACGGCGGCGCCAACGCGATCGACGTGAAGGTGCGTAACGTGACTTATTTCGGCAATGTCCGCTATATCGACGTGGAGGGTCCGGGAGGCGAGACGTTTACCGCCCTCGCGCGGCCTGGCGATGCGGTGCCGTCGCCTGGCGTGACGGTACCGATCCGATGGGGACCGGAAAGCTGCTTTCTGCTCAAGGGTGACGCATAGGTAATCACCGCCCGAGCAACGGCATGAGCGCGTCCCAAATCGTGTTCTTCATCTGCACGAATGCGGGCTGGTCGAAGACTGTCGCCGGCTCCGTTCGCTTCTCACCTTTGGCGACCAGTTGCGCGATCCAGATATCGCCGTCGGTCTGATAGAGGTTGCCATTGCCGTTGCGGCCGATCAGCGTCGGGCCGACGCCCGAGATGCTGTACTGCGTGACCACCATACCGGCGGTTTTGAGATCGTCGATCAGGAAAGCACGCTCCTGGTCGATCTGCGGCGCGATGCTGTGCGTCACCTGTCCGGTATAGTGGCTCAGCCCGACGCCGCGGTCGTAGGTCGAAGCACCGAGCCAGATCGGCCGGCCTTCGGCGCCGTTGTCGAGAACAAGCCACAACCGCACATGATGGCGGTGGTCCGCGCTCACGCCGTCGGCTTTCTGATAGGCCAGGTCTTGGACGCGCCCGTCGTAGTAGAGCGGACTGACCGGTGCGGTTTTGTAGGGACGATCGAGCAAAACGCTGCCGACAATGCCTACGCACGTTCGGAAGGTAATATCATCCGCCGCAAACCAGCCGGCTTCCTGCATTGCCCGCACGAGGTCTTCGCGATCGCCGACAAAACCGATGTTGATGGGATCGCCCGGAATGTTTTGCTTTGTTGCGGTCAGAACCGGCTTGGTGGCCAAGCCGGGCTGGTGCTGATGATGCGTCCACGCCATCGGCAGTACGATGTAGGCGAACACCGCATATATGGCGGCCAAGACGGAGATGATGGTCGCTATCAGCAGTACGTCTGAGTCCGAAAGCGCAGCCATTACCTACTCGGAGTCCTATCACCTACACGTTCAGCGCATCCATAAATCGCTGCTTGATGGCGTGCCCGTCGCGCAGCGGCAGCACGCGCGGCACGTCTTCTTCCTTGATGCGGGCACTGACGAGTATCGGACCTTCGCCGGTGTGCAGCAGCTTACGAACATCGGCCGCGTCCTCAATCCGCGTAACTGCGCGCGCGTGTGTGAAGCGGCAAGCCAGCGCCGTGGCCACCAGATCGATGCCCGATCGGGTGTGGCTCGGCTGCATACCGGTCTCGCCGTAATGCGCGTTGTCCAGGACGACGATCGCTAGATTACTCGGCTGCTTGACCCCGATGGTGGCGAGGCTGCCGATGCCCATGAGCGTGTCGCCGTCTCCGGTGAGGACAGCGACGCGGCGGCCGGGCCGCGCCAGCGCCAACCCGAGCCCGATCATGGCGGTGCCGCCCATGGCACCCCAGAGATAAAAGTTGAGCGGATGGTCGCCGGCCGCCGCCACGTCGTAGGTCGCCGAGCCGAGCCCGCTGACGACCAAAAGATCGCCGCGGTCGATCAGCAACTGCCGCACGAAGTCGCGCCGGTCGAGCATTTGTTTGCTCCTATCGGGTCCACTGCTTGCGGCCGATGAGGCGTTGGGCGAGCAGGATCGCGACCTGGAGATTGCCGTCGAACGCCATGTCGCAGCCGGCACCCACGATGTCGTCGACGTCGTCGGGGTTTTCGATCCGGTAAGTGAGAAAGCCGGAAAGCCGCAGAACGTCTTCGGTTATCGCCCCCATGGGCACCTGCCACTGATTGAATTCGCCAAACTCGCCGCGCATGGTTACCAGGATGACGCATCCGAAGCCGCAGTTACGCAACAGCGAAAACATATTGATGCAATTACCCACGCCGCTCGACTGCATCAGCAGCGCGGCGCGTTGGCCTCCGAGCGCCGCTCCGGCCACGAGGCCGACGCCTTCTTCCTCGGTGGTGAGTACCACATCGGCGATGTTCGGGTCGCTCTGACAGAGCGAGATCAGTCGGCTATGGCCGGCGTCGGGCACATAGCCGACCTGGCGGATGCCGACGCGGCTGAAGTGCGCGTAAATCGCATCCGGCCAGGAGGTTTCGTTAGTTGTCAGCAACGATGTCTCCGAATCAATCCTCACCCTGAGGTGCGAGCGAAGCGAGCCTCGAAGGGCGAGGCCCCGGCACCTCGGCCGCATCCTTCGAGGCCCGCGCTATGCGCGGGCACCTCAGGATGGGGAAGAGGTATATCACGCGTTGCTCGGCGCGAGCGCCGGGCGTCCACGGATCATATCAGCGGCTTTCTCTGCGATCATGATCACCGGCGCGTTGATGTTGCCGCCGACGAGGTCTGGAAACACCGAGGCGTCGACTACGCGCAGGCCCTGGACGCCGCGCACCCGCAGTTCGGGATCGACCACAGAGTCGTTGTCAGCGCCCATGCGGCAGGTGCCGGCCGGATGGTGCACCGTGATGCCGGTCGAACGGATGAAAGCATCGATGTCCGCATCGGTGTTGAGCGGTGTCACCTCAGAGCCGACGAACGAAGCGAGCGGCGACTGCCGGCCGACTTCGCGCGCCATGCGCATGCCGGCGCGCAGCACTTTCAGATCGTCCTCGACGCTGAGAAAATTCTGCTTGATGCGCACTGGCGTGCGCGGATCGGCGGAAGCGAGCGTGACACTGCCGCGACTCTGCGGGCGCAAGAGAGCAACGCGGCAGGCAAATGAATCGGGGTAGGACGGCAGGAACGGCGGCAGATAGGGCGTCGCCGCCATGGAGCCGGCGTTGAAGAGAAATTGGATGTCAGGCAGCTTGACGCTCGGGTCGGTTTTCAGAAAAGCAACGATCCCGCCCGGCACAT